>NZ_JBHWUR010000023.1:0-83422 GCF_042737755.1 Streptomyces sp. NPDC059994 | reverse complement strand
TTGCGGGGCCTGCGGCCCCTGCACCCCGCTTCGGGGCTCCGCCCGTGGGACCCCGGGGTTCGTCTGCGGGTTCGGTGGGGGCTGGTCGCGCAGTTCCCCGCGCCCCTTGGGTAACGCCGGCTCCTCGGGCGTCTGAGGAGCGGGGGCGGGGGCGCGGGCCCCAGCGGGGGTACCGGGGGCGAAGCCCCCGTGAGCGGGGTGCAGGGGGCGCAGGGGCCGCCCGGGGCGCAGGCCCCGCCCAGGGTGGAGGGAGCGCCCAGGGTGCAGGCCCCGCCCGGGGTGCAGGCCCCGCCCAGGGTGGAGGGAGCGCCCAGGGTGCAGGCCCCGCCCGGGGTGGAGGCCCCGCCCGGGGCGCAGGGGTCGTAGCCTCCGCCCGGGTCCGGGGGCGAAGCCCCCGGGTAAACCCCACCCACCCCGCCCCTTCCCCCACCCCCGGAGGGTCTGGGGGAAGGGGCGGGGTGGGGCTCAACCCGCCAGCGCCTGCTCCGCGCGCGGCTGGGTCGGGAACGGCCGGTGGGACGGGTCGCGGACCTCGCCGACCAGCATCTCCAGGACGTCCTCCAGGGCCACAAGACCCAGCACCCGCCCCGACGCATCCGCCACCTGCGCAAGGTGCGCCGCCGCCCGGCGCATCACCGTGAGCGCGTCGTCGAGCGGCAGCTCCGCCCGCAGGGTGACCAGCGGCCGCCACACCTGCTGCGGCACCGCCCGCTCCCTGTCCTCCAGGTCCAGCACGTCCTTGACGTGGAGGAAGCCCATGAAGGCGCCCCCTTCCGCGCACACCGGGAAGCGGGAGTAGCCGGTACGGACCGTCAGTTCCTCCAGCTCCCGGGGCGTCACCGAGCAGCCCACCGTCACCAGCGACGACCGGTCGAGCAGCACGTCCGTCACCGGGCGGCTGCCCAGCTCCAGCGCGTCCTCCAGGCGCTCCATCTCCCGGGGGTCCAGCAGGCCCGCCTGACCGGAGTCCTCCACCAGGCGGTTGAGCTGCTCGCTGGTGAAGACCGCCTCCACCTCGTCCTTGGGCTCCACCCGGAACGCCCGCAGCACCAGCCGCGCGCACGCGCCCAGCGCCACCGTGACCGGGCGGCACACCCGGGCGAAGGCGACGAGGCCCGGGCTGAACCAGAGCGCGGTCTTCTCGGGCGCCGCCATCGCCAGGTTCTTCGGGACCATCTCGCCGATGACGAGGTGGAGGAAGACGACGAGGGCGAGCGCGATCGTGTAGCCGAGGGGGTGGATCAGGCTCGCCGGGACCCGGGCCGCCTCGAAGACGGGCTCCAGGAGGTGGGCCACCGTGGGCTCGGCCACCGCGCCCAGGGTCAACGAGCAGACGGTGATGCCGAATTGCGCGGCCGCCATCATCTGCGGCAGGTTCTCCAGGCCGTGCAGCACCTGCCGGGCCCGCGCCGACTGGGACGCGAGCGGTTCGATCTGGCTGCGGCGCACGGACACCAGGGCGAACTCGGCCCCGACGAAGAAGCCGTTCGCCAGCACCAGGAGCAGGGCGAAGAAAAGTTGCAGCACGCTCATCGCACGGCCTCGCTCAGGACATCCGCGGTCCGCACGAAGCGCACCCGCTCCGCCCGGTACCGCTCGACCCGGCGGACCTGGATCCGCCAGCCGGGCAGCTCGGCGCGGTCACCGGGGACCGGGATGCGGCCGAGCAGATCGGCGACGAGTCCGGCGACCGTCTCGTACGGGCCGTCCGGCACGTCCAGTCCTATCCGGCGCAGGCTCAGCACCCGGCAGCTGCCGTCGGCCTCCCACGCGGGGCGGCCGTCGTCGCTCGCCACCGCGGCGAGTTCGGGCCCGGTGTCGCCCTCGGCGTCGTGCTCGTCGCGCACCTCGCCGACCAGCTCCTCGACGATGTCCTCCAGGGTGACGACCCCGGCCGTACCGCCGTACTCGTCGACGACCACAGCTATCGGCTGCTCGCTGCGCAGCCGCTCCAGGAGCTGCTGCACGGGCAGGGTCTCGGGCACCAGGAGCGGCGGCACGGCGATGCGTGCCGCGGGAGTGCGATGGCGCTCCCGCGGCGGCACCGCCAGCGCGTCCTTGAGGTGGACCATGCCGACGACCTCGTCGATCCGCTCCCGGTAGACGGGGAAGCGGGAGAGCCCGGTGGCCCGGGTGAGGTTGAGGACGTCGGTGGCGGTAGCGGAGGTCTGCAGCGCGCTCACCTTCACACGCGGCGTCATCACGTTCTCCGCGGTGAGCCGCCCGAGCGCGAGGGTGCGTACGAACAGGTCGGCGGTGTCCTGCTCGATGGCTCCGGCCCGCGCCGAGTGGCGGGCCAGCGAGACCAGTTCGCCGGGGGTGCGGGCGGAGGCCAGCTCGTCGGCGGGCTCCACGCCGAGCGCCCGGACCAGCCGGTTGGCGACGGTGTTCAGAAGCGAGATGACCGGCCGGAAGAGCCGGGAGAAGCGGCTCTGCGGCCCGGCGACGAACCGCGCGACCTGGAGGGGCCGCGACACCGCCCAGTTCTTGGGGACGAGTTCGCCGATCACCATCTGCACGGCGGAGGCGAGCAGCATGCCGATGACGACGCCCACCCCGGGCACCACCCCGTCCGGCAGGCCGGTCGCGGTGAGCGGCCCGTCGAGCAGTCCGGCGAGCGCGGGCTCCGCGAGCATGCCGACGACGAGCGAGGTGATGGTGATGCCGAGCTGGGTGCCGGAGAGCTGGAAGGACAGCTCGCGCAGGGCCTTGACGACGGTGCCGGCGCGGCGGTCGCCGTCGGCGGCGGCCTTCTCGGCGTCCGGGCGGTCCACGGTGATCAGACCGAACTCGGCGGCCACGAAGAACCCGTTGGCAAGGATGAGAAGGAATGCCGCGGCGAGCAGCAGAAGCGTAGTGGTCATGCCGCCGCCTCCTGCGAAGGGGCGGCGCAGATACTACCGGACGATCCGTCCATTGCTGGAGGGAGTCACTCCTCGGGTCGCTGGTGCCCCGCAGGCCGATGGTGCCGCCTTGTGCGCGGGGCCGGCGCGTTGAGCGCCGACGTCACCAGGGTAGCTATTGGGATCGTCGCCGCAATGCTTGCCCCGGTGCTGAAACGGCGGGTCAGCCGTCCTGGCGGGTGCCGTGCGACTCGGCGAGTGCGCGCAGCGCCCGGGCGTCGCGGATGGCCCGCTCCTTGGCGATGCCGGGCTGGATGCCGAGCGCGGGCAGGCTGGTGCCGTCGCTGAGGTCCAGGAACACCCAGGGGTCGCCGGGGCGGAGGTTGACGCGCAGGATCTCCGCCCAGGCGAGCCGCCGTGTCCGGGTGAGGTTGACGACCGTGACGCCCGTGTCGTCGGCGACGACCTTGGGGCGGCTCAGCAGCGCGAGGACCGCGAAGAACATCGCCGCGGTGAACACGAAGCTGGCCCGCTCGCCCCCGCTCATGTTCTCCAGGAGCAGCGCGACGCCGGTGATCACGGCGAACATCACGGCACCCACGCTCAGCAGCACGGCCCGGGTGCGGGTCGGCCGGAACGTGACCGGGAGGGCGGGGAGCTGGGGCGCGGGGGCGGACACGGGGTACGTCACTTCCGTACGGGAGTAAAGGGATCGGAGGGGCGGTCAGAGGCGGCAGGCGTGGATGGCCGTGGTGAGGATGGCGCGGGCGCCCAGCTCGTACAGGTCGTCCATGATCCGCTGGGCCTCCTTGGCCGGGACCATGGCGCGGACGGCGACCCAGCCCTCGTTGTGGAGCGGCGAGATCGTCGGCGACTCCAGGCCCGGGGTGAGGGCGACGGCCCGCTCCAGGTGCTCGGCGCGGCAGTCGTAGTCCATCATCACGTAGCTGCGGGCGACCAGGACACCCTGGAGGCGGCGCAGGAACTGCTGCACCTTGGGCTCTTCGATGTCCGCGCCGGTGCGGCGGATGACGACCGCCTCGGACTTCATGATCGGCTCGCCGATGACTTCGAGGCCCGCGTTGCGCAGCGAGGTGCCGGTCTCCACGACGTCCGCGATGACGTGGGCGACGCCGAGCTCGATGGCGGTCTCGACGGCGCCGTCCAGGTGGACGACGGAGGCGGCGACGCCGCTGTCCTTGAGGTGCTGGGCGACGATCCCCTCGTACGAGGTGGCGATCGTCATCCCGTCGAAGTCGCCGACGCCCTTGGCCGTGCCGGGCTTGGTGGCGTAGCGGAAGGTCGAGCGGGCGAAGCCGAGGGAGAGGATCTCCTCCGCCTCGGCGCCCGAGTCGAGCAGCAGGTCACGTCCGGTGATGCCGATGTCGAGGCGGCCGGCGCTGACGTAGATCGCGATGTCGCGGGGGCGCAGGTAGAAGAACTCGACCTCGTTCTCGGGGTCGACCAGGACGAGTTCCTTGGACTCCTTGCGCATCTGGTAGCCGGCCTCATGGAGCATCGCCGACGCAGGTCCGGACAGTGAACCCTTGTTGGGGACGGCGATGCGCAGCATGAGGTCGGCTTCCTTACTTGGAGACGTACGGGGGAGAGTGCGGGGGTGCTCAGAGGTGGGCGTAGACGTCGTCGAGTGAGATCCCGCGCGCGACCATCATCACCTGGACGTGGTACAGCAGCTGCGAGATCTCCTCGGCGGCGGCGTCCTTGCTCTCGTACTCGGCGGCCATCCAGACCTCGGCGGCCTCCTCGACGACCTTCTTGCCGATGGCATGCACACCCTTGTCCACCAGCTCGGCGGTGCGGGAGGTGGACGGGTCGCCGTTGGCGGCCTTGAGCTGGAGCTCCGCGAAGAGCTCTTCGAAACTCTTGGGGGGTTTGTTCGCCATGATGCTTCTTAGGGTAAGGGGTGCGTCCCTGCCACTCAGCGCCAGGGTTCGCTGACGGTGCGCAGCGTGGCGGCCGTGGCGACGGCGGCGGTGACCGCTTCGTGCCCCTTGTCCTCGTTCGACCCTTCGAGGCCGGCCCGGTCCAGGGCCTGCTCCTCGGTGTCGCAGGTCAGTACGCCGAAGCCGATGGGTACGCCGGTGTCGATGCTGACCTGGGTGAGACCGTTGGTGACACCCTGGCACACGTAGTCGAAGTGCGGCGTGCCGCCCCTGATGACGACGCCGAGGGCGACCACCGCATCGTATCCGCGGCCCGCGAGCACCTTGGCGACGACCGGCAGCTCGAAGCTGCCGGGGACGCGCAGCAGCGTCGGCTCGTCGATGCCGAGCTCGTGCAGGGCGCGCAGGGCGCCGTCGACGAGTCCGTCCATGACCTTCTCGTGCCACTGCGCCGCGATGACCGCGACCCGGAGGTCTGCGCAGTTGCGTACGGACAGTTCGGGTGCGCCCTTGCCACTCACGTGCTGCTCCTCAGTGATCTTTCAGCTGTTACGGGTGTCGCTGTACGGGTGTCGCTACTGGTTGCCGCAGGCCGACGCGGTCGCGTCCAGCCACGGCAGGTCGTGTCCCATCCGGTCGCGCTTGGTGCGCAGGTACCGCAGATTGTGCTCGCCCGCCTGGACGGGCATCGGCTCGCGGCCGGTGACCTTGAGGCCGTGGCGGACCAGCGCGGTGGTCTTCTCCGGGTTGTTGGTCATCAGCCGCAGGCTGCGCACGCCCAGGTTCTCCAGGATCTGCGCGCCGGCCGCGTAGTCGCGGGCGTCGGCGGGCAGCCCCAGCTCCAGGTTGGCGTCGAGTGTGTCGCGGCCCTGCTCCTGGAGCTCGTAGGCGCGCAGCTTGGAGAGCAGTCCGATGCCGCGCCCCTCGTGGCCGCGCAGATAGACGACGACGCCGCGGCCCGCCTCGGTGATGCGCTCCATGGAGGCCTGCAGCTGGGGGCCGCAGTCGCAGCGCTGCGAGCGGAAGATGTCGCCGGTCAGGCACTCGGAGTGGACCCGCACCAGGACGTCCTCGCCGTCGCCGATCTCGCCGTGGACCAGCGCCACGTGCTCGACGCCGTCGACGGTGGAGCGGTAGCCGTAGGCGGTGAACTCGCCGAAGGAGGTGGGGAGGTGGACCTCGGCCTCGCGGCGTACGGTCGGCTCGGAGGAGCGGCGGTAGGCGATCAGGTCCTCGATGGAGATGATCGTCAGACCGTGCTTGCGGGCGAACGGGATGAGCTCGGGCAGCCGCAGCATCACCCCGTCCTCGCCCGCGATCTCCACGATCGCGCCGGCCGGGGCGAGCCCCGCGAGCCGGGCCAGGTCGACCGCGGCCTCGGTGTGGCCGTTGCGGACGAGGACGCCGCCGGGCTTGGCGCGCAGCGGGAAGATGTGCCCGGGGCGGACGAAGTCCCCGGCGTCCGAGTGCCCGTCGGCCAGCAGGCGCAGCGTGGTGGCGCGGTCGGCGGCGGAGATGCCGGTGGAGACGCCGTGCGCGGCGGACGCGTCGACCGAGACGGTGAACGCGGTCTTCATCGACTCGGTGTTGTGGTCGACCATCTGGGGCAGCTGGAGCCGGTCGAGCGCCTCGCCCTCCATGGGCGCGCAGATCAGCCCGCGGCACTCGCTCATCATGAAGGCGACGATCTCGGGGGTCGCCTTCTCGGCGGCGATGACGAGGTCGCCCTCGTTCTCGCGGTCCTCGTCGTCCACGACCACGACCGGCCGGCCGGCCGCGATGTCGCGGATCGCCTGCTCGACCGGGTCGAGGGAGAGGTCCTCGCGATTGTCGGTGGAGTACCAGGTGGGTGTGGTGGCGCTCATGCCGCCGCTCCTTCCAGGACGGGCTGCGCGCTCGTACGGGAGCGCAGCCACCAGTCGCGCAGGCCCCAGAGGACGATTGCGCCGTAGATGACGTAGACGAAGCCGGAGAAGGCGAAGCCGTTGGCGAAGTTGAGCGGCACGCCCACGGCGTCGACGAGGAGCCAGGCGAGCCAGAACTCGACCATGCCGCGCGCCTGGGCGTACATGGCGACGATCGTGCCGACGAAGATGTACGCGTCCGGCCACGGGTCCCACGACAGCGTCGGGAAGGCGGTGAACAGACCGCCGACGGCGAGGGTGCCGACGGCGGCGCCGGCGACCAGCGAACCGCGCTCGCGCCAGGTGGCGAACCGCACCGCGATGGAGCCGTCCTGCCCCTGCCGCTTGCCGGCCTGCCACTGGTACCAGCCCCACAGGGCGACCACGATGACCACGACCTGCTTGCCGGCGCTGCCGGAGAGGTGGGCGGTGCTGAACGCGGCGAGCAGGATGACGCCGGAGAGGAACTGGGCGGGCCAGGTCCATATGGAGCGCCGCCAGCCGAGCGCGAGGGCGGCGAGACCGACCGTGTTGCCGATCATGTCGGACCACATGATGTGCTGGTCGAAGGCGGTGAACGCCTCGGAGTTGAGCCAGTTCACTTCGGGTCCTCCTGGCCGTGTGCGCCGAGGAGGCGCTCGACGTACTTGGCGATCACGTCGACCTCCAGGTTGACCGGGTCGCCCGGCTGCTTGAGGCCGAGCGTGGTCAGCGCGAGGGTGGTGGGGATGAGGCTGACGGTGAAGTGGTCGGGGCCCGCGTCGACCACCGTGAGGCTGACGCCGTCGACGGTGATCGAGCCCTTCTCCACGACGTAGCGGGAGAGTTCCGCGGGCAGCGAGACCTTGACGATCTCCCAGTTCTCCGAGGGGGTGCGCGCGACGACGGCGCCGGTGCCGTCGACGTGGCCCTGGACGATGTGCCCGCCGAGGCGGCCGCCGACGGCCATGGGCCGCTCCAGGTTGACGCGGGAGCCGACATCGAGGGCGCCGAGGCTGGAGCGCTTGAGCGTCTCCTCCATGACGTCGGCGGTGAACTCGCCGTCGCCCGTCTCCACGACGGTCAGACAGACCCCGTTGACGGCGATCGAGTCGCCGTGCCGGGCGCCCTCGGTGACGACGGGGCCGCGCAGACGGAAGCGGGAGGAGTCGCCGAGCTTCTCGACGGCGGTGACCTCACCCAGCTCTTCGACGATTCCGGTGAACACGCTCATCGCTCCTTGGGAGTGGCACTGATACGGAGATCGGGGCCGATGCGGACGGTCTCGGTCAGTTCGAGCCGCAACGCTTCGGCGATCGTGGTGATTCCGGCGCCGGTCAGGGCCGCCGGGCCCGCGCCGAGCAGGACGGGTGCGAGATAGCCGACGACCTTGTCGACGGCGCCCGCGGCGACGAAGGCCCCGGCGAGGGCCGGGCCGCCTTCGAGGAGTACGGACCGGACGCCGCGCCCGTGCAGGGCGGCCAGCAGCGCCGGGATGTCCAGACCTGTGGCGGCGCGCGGCAGCCGGACGACGTCGGTGTCCGCCAGATGGGCGGTGTCGGCGTCCTCGGCGACCGCGACCAGGGTCGGCGCGGCATCGTCGAGGACCCGGGCGCCGGGCCGTACGGCCTTCGCCTCGGTGTCGACGACGACCCGCAGCGGCTGGACGGCGCCCTCGATGCCGCGTACGGCGAGGTGGGGGTCGTCGGTGCGGGCGGTGCCGGAGCCGACCACCACGGCGTCGGCCTCGGCGCGCAGCCGGTGGACGTCCGCGCGGGCCTCGGGCGAGGTGATCCAGCGGCTGGTGCCGTCCTCGGCGGCGGTCCGGCCGTCGAGGGTCGCCGCGTACTTCCACAGGACATGGGGCCGGCCGAGCCGTACGGAGGTGAGCCAGGCGGCGTTGCCCGCCTCGGCCTCCTCGGCGAGCAGGCCCTGCTCCACCTCGGCCCCGGCCGCCCGCAGTGTGTCGGCGCCCCCGGTGGCCTGCGGGTTCGGGTCGCCGACCGCGTACACGACACGGGCGATCCCGGCCTCGACGAGCGCCTGGGCACAGGGGCCGGTGCGACCGGTGTGGTTGCAGGGTTCGAGGGTGACGTACGCGGTGCCGCCCCGGGCCTTCTCGCCCGCGGCGGACAGGGCGTGGACCTCGGCGTGCGGGCCGCCGGCCTTCTGGTGGAAGCCCTCGCCGACGACGGCGCCGCGGGCATCGGTGATGACGCACCCGACGACCGGGTTGGGGCTGGTGGAGCCGAGTCCGCGCGCGGCGAGCTCAATGGCTCGGCGCATCGCGTCTGCGTCGGCTGCGGTGGCCACCGGGTCCTCCTGCCTCTTCGGGCACGGACTCCGGGGCTGTCGATGAACGACAGAGAGCGGGAACAGGGCCGTACATACAGCTCACGCATGGCCGAAGGACACCGACCGTCGCGGACGACGATCAGCACAACGGCCGGCATGAGCCCTGAGGGCCCGCCCGCCGCGCACTGCCTCCCATCCGGACTTTCACCGTCGGTCCAGGAATTCCACCTGGTCAACCGGCCACTGGATGCGGCCGGGTCGCGGACTATTACCGCCGGTTCGGAATTACACCGACCCCGGAGTGCGCTGCTGCTGGTACAGGGTCAGTGTGCCACGGCTGATCGTCGGCCATACGGGCGAACATCTATGGCCTGGGTCACAGTGCCGGTCGCGGTCCGTAGCGGAGGATCACGGTCCGCCACATCCCGCATCCGTCCCGGACGGGGCATTGGTCCACACCTTGGATGGTTCGGCCGGCGGTTCCACGGGCGGCGGCTCCTGCACCGCGCCCGCCTGGACGGCCACGGCCGAGTACGGTGGCTCCACGACCGTCTCGTACACGTCCCACAACTGGAAGCCGAAGTGGTGGACGAAGGGCGAAGAGCCCGGAACCACCGGCGACCGGGGAGTCCGGCAGGACCTCGGGGCCTGCTGATCCCCCACCCCCGAACGCCCGGCGGCGCGACTCAAGGCCCTTGCCGTGGCCGCCGGGCACCCACTGTGAAGCGCCCGCACCCCGGCCGGATCTCCCCGGCCGGGGTGCGGTGCGTCAGGGTGCGGGCGGCGCGAACAGTTCCTCCTGCGCCGCGTCCCGGGCCGCGAGCAGGGCGCCGCGCAGCACCGCCCGGTCCCCGAGTTCGCTGGGCCGGACCTCCGCGCCCAGCGGGGTGAGCGCGGCGAGCCGGCTCTGCACCCGGGCGGAGAGCGACGCGCCGCCCGCGTGGCCGAGTTCGCCGCCGAGCACGATCAGGCCCGGGTCCAGTACGGAGACCACGGCCGCGGCGCCGATGGCGATCCGCTCGGCCAGCGCGTCGAGGAAGGGGCCGGCCGCCTCGCGCACCAGGGTCTCGGCGCTGCCCGTCAGTCCGTACCCGGCGGCGAGCCGCACCAGCGCGTCGGCGCCCGCGAGCGCGTGGAACCCGCCGTCGCAGCCGGTCGCGGACGGCAGCGCGCCGGTGCCCGGAACCGGCAGGAAGCCGATCTCGCCCGCCCCGCCGGAGGCCCCCCGGCGCAGCTTCCCGTCCAGGAAGACCGCCGCGCCCACGCCCTGGCCCAGCCAGAACAGCACGAAGTCGTCCTGGCCGCGCGCGGCGCCGAGCCGGTGCTCGGCCATCGCCGCCAGGTTCACCTCGTTCTCCACGAGGACCGCGGCCGACAGCCGCCCGTGCAGGGCGGGGACCAGCTCCCGGTGCCAGGCGGGCAGGCCCGTGCTGTCGCGCAGTTCGCCCGTCGCCGGGTCGATCAGGCCGGGCGCCCCGATGCCGATGCTGTGCAGCCGCTCGGCGCCCGCCTCCTTCGCGGTCCGCTCCAGGAGCGCCACCGTCTGTTCCACGGCGGGCCCGGTCCCGGCCTCGGCCCCGATCGGGAGGGCGGCCTCCGCGAGGGGCGCGCCGAGGAGATCGGCCACGAGCACGGTGACGCTGTCGGTGCGCACATCGAGGGCGGCGAGGTGGGCCCGGTCGGCGACGATGCCGTACAGCCGGGCGTTGGGGCCGCGCCGCTCGGCGCCTGACTCCCCCACGACCTCGACGAGCCCCGAGCCCTGGAGCCGTTCGACCAGGTCGGCGACGGAGGGGCGGGACAGACCGGTGAGCTTCTTGAGCTGACCCGCCGTCAACGGCCCTTCGTCCTGGAGCAGGCGCAGGGCGAGGCGGTCGTTGATGACCCGGGCGGTGCTGGGTGAGGCGGGCATGCCGGGGATCCTTCCAGACGACCGGAACCCGATGGACGGCGGAGTATTTATCAGGCAGGGTTCCTGATAGTTTATCGCGGACCAGCATCCAGGGGGGACAGGGCAGATGGCGACCGAAGCGGACGACGGCGTACGGCAGTTGAGGCGGGCCAGGATCGCGGTCGCCGCGGTGTTCTGCGTCCACGGCACGGTCACCGGCAACTTCGCGACCCGGGTCCCCTGGATCCAGGACCACACCGGGGCCTCCACCGGCCAGCTCGGTCTGGCGCTCGCGTTCCCCGCCATCGGCTCGTCGCTGCTGATGCCGCTCTCCGGCGCGGTCACCCACCGCTTCGGGGCCCGCCGTGCGCTGCGCGGGCTGCTCGCCCTGTGGACGCTCGCCCTCGCGCTCCCGGCGCTCGCGCCGAACCTCTACACGCTCTGCGCGGCGCTCTTCGTGTTCGGGGCGACGGCGGGCATGTCGGACGTGGCCATGAACGCGCTGGGCGTGCAGACCGAGGACCGGCTCGGCCGGTCCATCATGTCCGGACTGCACGGCATGTGGAGCGCGGGCGCCCTGATCGGCTCGACCACCGGCACGCTGGCCGCGCACCTCGGCGTCGACGCGCGCGTGCACCACCTCGTCGCGGCGGCCGCCCTCACCGCGCTCGGCGCACTGGTCTGCGGCGGTGTGCTGGATCTGCGCAGCGCGCCCGACGAGGCCCCGCCGCCGCGCTTCGCCCGGCCGCCCAGGACGGCGCTGGTCTTCGGGCTCGTCGCGTTCTGCGCGGTGTTCGCCGAGGGGGCGAGCCTGGACTGGTCGGCGGTGTATCTGCGGGACACCGTGGAGGCCTCGGCCGGTGTCGCCGCCGCCTCGACCACCGCGTTCACGCTGACCATGGCGGTGGCGCGGATCGCGGGCGACAAGGTGGTGGACCGGTTCGGCGCGGTACGGACGGTCCGCTGCGGGGGCGTGCTGGCGACCGCGGGCGGGCTCGCGGTGGTCCTCGCGCCCGGCCCGGCCATGGCGATGGGCGGGTTCGCGCTGATCGGCCTGGGGGTCGCGGTCGTGGTGCCGCTGGCCTTCGCGGCGGCCGGGCGCAGCGGACCGAACCCTGGGGCCTGTCCGGCGGATCCGGTCGGCACGCGGGGGTCTGGCACCCCCATCTGCGGCGTTGTCGTCAATCGCCGACGCTCCGCGTCGCCTCAATCCTCCGCCTTGCAGCTGGACGCACCAGACCCCCGCTCACCAGCACCGAAAGAGGCGCCCCGGACCGAGGCCGACCGGATCCGCCGGACAGACCCCAGCCAGGCCATCGCGGGCGTCGCCACCATCACGTACACCTCGGGTCTCATCGCCCCCTCGGCCATCGGCGGCATCGCCGATCTGACCTCGCTGGTGGTGTCGTTCGGCCTGGTCACGCTGTTGGCGCTGGGCCTGGTTGCCGGGGCGGAGGTGCTGCGTACGGGAGTGCGCACCCGGGCCGCCGGCGGCGCGGGCGAGGCGGCGCCGGTGCGGTCCACCGACGCCGCCCAGTAGCCGACGGCTGAACCGTATGGGGGGGCGGTTCAGCCGGGGCGCTCCTTCCGCCTCAGCCCGCGATCGAGTCCAGCTGTTCGGCGGCGGGCCGCAGCGCCCAGAGGTCCCCGGCGGGCGGCGCCTGGAGCTTCGGTACGGCCGCGCGGGCCTTCTTGTCGCCCGCGTCGGCCGCCGCGTGCACCACGTCGCTCGCCGCGTACCGGTAGAACTCCAGCTCCGGGTGGGGCCAGGCGGCCGCGCCGGTCGCCGCCGGCAGCAGATAGTCGACGGCCTTGAACAGGCTCTGCCCCTGCGGCCCCCGGTACCCCCACAGGTCCACCCCGACCTGCTTGCCGATCGCGGCGAGCCGGCTGTACGCCACCAGGTCGAAGGCCGAGTAGTGCCAGCTGCGGGTGCGGGCGAGCTCCTGGGGCTGGCCGCCGTCGGCGGCGATCTGCGGATCGACCCTCAGCTTCTCGGCGCCCCGGACCGTCCTGCGCGCCAGGTCCTTGTCGCCGGTGGCCAGCGCGAGGGCGGCGATCTGCATGTCCTGGAAGGTGCCGTGGTTGTTCCTGGCGGCCGACTCCTCCTTGCCGAAGGGCGAAGTCACCAGCCAGTTCAGGAACTTCTTGTTCCAGTCGAGCATCCGCGCGCGGTCGTCCGCCCGCCAGCCGGGCGCACCCAGGTCGAGGACGGCGACCGCGTCGAGGACGCCGGTGTACTGCTGCGAGAAGTCGATGATGCCGATGGCCCGGCCGTCGTACTTGCAGGGGATGAACTGCCCGTGGTCCAGGCTGGGGTTCATCCGGGTCGCCGGGTCCAGGAACCAGGTGCGCAGGGCGGCCGAGGCCTGCTCCGCGTACCGCGGCCTGCCGGTGTAGTACCAGGCGAGGCTGAGCGTCGTCACGGAGTTGACGACCCTGGCGAGGTCGGGCCGGTCGGTGCCGGTGTCGACCTCGGGGTTGCGCTGCCCGTCCTTCTGCACGTACGGGCAGCCCCGGGGGTTGTCGGCGGTCCTCGGCTTCGAGGGCCACCAGTACGGGGCCTGGCTGAGGTAGTCGTGGGGGTCGCCGCCCGGCGCGGGTTCCGGCTTGTCCACGACCGTCCAGGGCCCCTGCCCGAGCCAGCCGTCGGCGGCCGCGGTCAGCTTCCCCACGGCGGTGCGCAGCACCGGGTCGCCGGCGTCGAGCCGCAGCCGCGCGTCCCTCATGCGCGCGCCGTCGACGACCACGGTGTGCGGGGCCTTCGGGGCGGCGGGCTTGGAGGCGGCGGCCTCCGAGGCGTGCGAGGCGGCAGGTACGAGCGCCGACGCGAGGGCCGCGGCCGCGGCCAGCAGGGCCACGAGCCCGCTGCGAGATCTTCCGCCACCCATTCCGGCTGTGCCACCCATGGAGGCATCCCCTCAGCTAGAGATTCACGTCGCAGAGAAACCAGAGACTTCATATATCTGAACTCTGTTCATGGATAAGGCGGTTGGAGCGTAGGGCCAGCAGTTCCGGGTGACAATGCCTGGCGCAGGATTCACGGATGGGACCCGAGATCACGGTGCCCATTACCATTGCGCTGATTCTTCTCAGCACGGAACGAACTGGAGCGAACTCATGGGCCTCGGCGTGCGCTGGACCCTGCACGGTAACGGGCGGACCCCCGCCCCGGGTGCCGTCGTCCGTCCCGACGAGCGGCTCTCCTGGCCCCGGACGATCGGGCTCGGCGCCCAGCACGTGGTGGCCATGTTCGGCGCGTCCTTCGTCGCTCCGAGTATGCATCACGGGACCTAGGCACTGCCTGGTCGGGACTTTGGTCCGTCAGCGACGGGTGTATCCATCACCTATCGTTGGAGGACGTGACAACCGTGGTTCCTGCACCTGCCCCCATCCGACTCCGCCCCGTCGAGGACGACGGAGTACCCGCATCGTTCCGGCGTAAGAAGCGCGGCATCATCTACGTCCGCGTATCTCAGGCTCGGGCGGACATGATCAGCCCGGAACTCCAGGTCGGCCACGGCATGAAGCTGGCTGACGCGAACGACATCGAAGTGACCATCGAGCCGATCATGGACCTCGGTGAGTCCGGTCGAGAGTTCGAGGACCGGAAGATCTCCGAAATCAAGGAGATGGCCCGGAACAAGGAATTCGATGTCCTGATTCTCTGGATCTGGTCCCGCTTCGGCCGAAACCTGCGCGAGTCACTGCAACACCTTGACGATCTCCTCGCCTACGGCATCGAGGTCCGGGCAGCTCACGAGGACTTCGACGGCAAGACGACGATCGGCCGCTTCGCCATCGCCCAGATGCTCAACATTGCCGAGCTGGAGTCCAACCAGAAGTCGGACATGTGGAAGGCGGCCATCGAGCGCCGCAAGAATCACGGCCTCCCCCACGGTTCGGCTGGTCGCGGAAAGTTCGGTTACTACCGCTGCGACACATGCCCTACGCCCGAACCGGGCGAGCCAATGGACAAGTGCCCGAACTGCAAGGACGGCGTCCTCAAGCGCGACAGAGTCACTAACCCCATCTACGGCCAGCTCTACCTTGACGCCATCAAGGGGAAGTCGGCACGGTCAATGGTTCTGTGGCTGCGCAAGAAGGGGGTCGTCCACTGGACGGGCCGGGAGATCGACGCCGGGGATCTCTACTCGATCTTGGATTCCGGCTTTGGGCTGGGGTACGTCCGGTACACGCTGCCGGAAGAGCTTCATGTCGTGATCACCCGCGAGGACGGCACAACCAAGAAGAAGCGCAAGAGCGCACACAGGGACATCACCTCGTACCTCTACTACCGAGGCAAGCATCAGGCGATCTGGGACGACCCCGTGTACTGCGAGCAGGTCTGGGATGCGTACGTAGCGCGTCGCCTCAAGGGCAAACGGGACGACGACAAGGCCCACGACCACTCGGCCAAGTACGAGGTATCGGGAGCCCTGACGTGCTCGGGCTGCGGCAACAACATGCACGCCATGCTTCGCGCCAAGAAGGTCCAGCGGCCCTGGAAGGACGGGAAGCCCGACCCCTTCGACGTGCTGTTCCGATGCACACGGCAGATGAAGTTCAAGGACTGCCCTGGCGGGGGTGTCTACGTCTCGCTGGAGACGGTCATGACAGTCGTCAAGGACTGGCTGTTGAAGCGTGTTGAGGAAGATCCGCAAGGCGCTGGGAGCGTGCCGGCCCGCGTGGCTCAGCTCCAGGCGCAGCAGATCAAGGAGAAGGCCACCGAGGAGACGATTCGGTTGGATCAGATCACGCGGGAGCTGACGGAGCTACGAGGCAAGGAAGACAAGCTGACGGATGCCGTTCTCAACGAGTTGATCTCGGACGAGGCCGCCCGTCGCCGCCGGGCGGAATACGACGGCATGAAGTACCGCCTCAAGGAGGAGCAGGCCACCCTCAAGAAGAAGATCAAGGACGCTCCGGTAATTACGCCGAAGCCCGAGATCCAGGACTTCGCGACAGTCATGAAGCTGCTGGAGGTGGCAGATGTGGCCGACCAGCGAAAGTTGATCAAGACCTTGGTGCGGGAGATACGGGTGAACCGTGGCCGCAAGGTCGCAACGAAGTGCACGATCTGGCCTATGTGGGTTCCGCCGCCGCCGAAGCCGGTCAAGAAGGACCAGGAGCTGGCGGCCTAGCCCTCGGCGAGACGGTCGGCGTACTTGATCGTCAACTCGGCAACGGTCTGCCAGAAGGCGTCCAGGCAGTCTTCCTGAGTCATAACCTCGCCCCGGTCACCCACGCTGTCACATCCCAACTTCGAGCGCCAAGCGAGGCCCCTCCTGGAGGAGGGGCCTCGCTGTTTTCCATGACCGTACCATGAGTGTCACATTCCAACTTGCGAGGATGAACTAACCCCCTCCGCCACCAGTGCCGTGAGGGGGTCAGTTCGTTCATGCAGACCTGGAAGCCTAGAGCTCGGCGCCCTTGGCGTGCCCGAGGAAGGCTGACCAGGCCGCAGGCGACGCCGTCAGCAGCCCCTTGCTGTGGTCCTTGGTGTCGCGCACGTGGACGACGGGAGCGTCGCCCTGAGCGACCTCAACGCAGTTGTCCGGGTCTCCACCGCTGTAACTCGACTTCCGCCACACCAGGTCAGCACTCACTTGCTGTACTCCTCAATCACTGCACGGATCAGTTCGATCGACCGAGTCTTCGGCAGCGCGCTACTAAGGACGCGATCGTAGAGGACAGCGTAGCTATCAGCCTCACTGCCTTGGAACATTCTTCCCGTTGACGGCCCTTCGGTGTAGGCCACCGTGGTGCCGCTCCGCATGGTCAGTACGGACAGACTGCCCGTCAGGACTGCGGGGACCGTCTCGCCGAAGGACAGCACGTGGACCTCGATCCTCGGCCTCTCGCTCAGCTTGATCAGGTGCTCAAGCTGCTCGACCATCACGGCCTTAGATCCGACCACACGTCGGATCGCCGCCTCGTCCAGGACGGCCAGGAACCACGGAGCAGAGGGACCCGTGAGTATGGCCTGACGTTCCACACGGCTTTCAGCCACGGCCACAGGGTCTCGACCGTTCACCAAAGACATGGACTCAGCGAGGGCGAAGGCGTATTCGTGAGTCTGGAACAGACCAGGTACGACCTGCGAATACTCCTGGATCTTTTTGGCTCGCTTCTGGTGGTCCAGAAACCCTTCGGCGTACTCGGTGACGGTCTTGATGGCCAGGAGCGGCCACAGCTCGTTCAGTTCGTCGCCTGCGTCGAAGACCGAGTCGAGCTTGGCTACCAGCCCCTCTGACGGACTCGCCTGACCGCGCTCCAGCTTCCTGATCAGGGATTCATTGCTGAAAACCTCGTCCGCAAGCCGCTTCGGGGTCCACCCGCGCGCGTCCCTCAGTCGGCGCACCTTGGACCCGAGGAGTCCAGCAGGTGTCGACCTGTCCAGATCTAGTCGCGGCCGTCCGCGTGGAGCTGTCCCCATCTTTTCTGCCTTCTCCAACTCATCCCAATAAAACTGCTGTTCAGGGTAGCCGGGCAGGCCGAAGCTCATACCAAGACAGGGAAGATGGACGGGAACGGAGCGACGATGCCCCCCACGGATACGCCCGCGCTGCCGATCAGGGCCGTCACGGAGCAGGAGGCCACGCAGGTGTTCCAGGAGCTTCGGGCGACCCTTGCCGCTGCTGGCTACGACACCCGCGACATGCGGCGCGAGGTGCTGCGGAACCACTCCGGGCCGGACACCTTCATGTTCAGCATCGGCCTCCTGTCGATGACCGGGGCCCGGAAGCTCACCCGCGATTTGCAGGTTCCGAGGCGCCCCCGATGACGTACAAGAGGGGTGACGTCGTGGTTGACGGTAGGAGCATCGTCGGTGAGGTCGAAGCGGTCGACGTCGACAACGGTCGACTGACCCTCGTCCGGCCGCCGGGATCGCAGCGTTGGTCGGCTCAGGAGGTCCTGTGCCGATACGCCTCCGAGGCGGAAGCGCTGACGATCCGCGGTGAGCCCGCACTTCGGGTGATCGGGAACAACGAGCCTCCGGCCAGGAGACAGTCATGATGCGCGCCGGCACCCGAATGATCACGCCCAAGAACCCCTTCCCGTTCAAGATCGGTGACCGGGTGATCGACACGGAGCGGAACCGCCCCGGAAAAGTCGACGCGGTCGAGCGTGGGGTTCTGTGGCTGCTGAATGACGGGGGAGGGAAGTTCGCCGCCCGCACTGCGGTGTGCATCCTTGACCCCGGTGTGGAGGCGGCGAGAAAGCGTGCGCGGATCATTGCGGCCACCCCGAAGAAGAGGGACAAGGCCCCGAACCGGCCGCTGCCTCCCGTGGGTACGAGCAAGGCGACGGTCCTTCCCTGGGACGTGCACATAGACGACTACCTGTACCTCGGCGGTCAGTTCCATCTCGTCAGGGACATGCGGGTACGGGGCGGCACCAGCCGGGTTCTTCTCTTCCGGACTCGCCCCCCGCTGGTGGTCGACAGATCCGTCGAGGTCTACCGCCGCAATCCCTAAGACTCCCCACCCCGGCAATCAAGGCTTTCCGAAACGCCACGACAGCTCGCGTCTGGTGGGCCGGCCGCCTTGATGAGAGGGCCATCTCGGCCGGGGTGGGGGCAAGCGCCTGGCCGGGTCCAGATCACTCCTGCGCCGACCCGGCCAGGCTCCAGAAGGCAAGGAACCGCAGATGTCCCGGAGAGACGACGAGCGACACACCGCGCTCTTGAAGACCTGTCTCGCGGCTCTCGCAATCGCCGCCTTCACCGTGGCCATATTGATCAGCAAGAACCCCTAGGAGCCCCTCGATGCTCGGGCGCTACGTATGCGGAGCGAAGTCCGTAGTCCACGACTCCGCGCTTCTCGACGCACTGACCGAGCTGGGCGAGTACTGGCTCGCTCACCAGGACCGGGTTGAATCGCAAACGGTCACGTGCAAGCTCGAACACAGCGGTAGCGGCCCACACTGGGCGGTAGTCCTCGGGGACGGCGAATGGGGTAGCGCCGTATGGGCCGTCTGGATGGGCAACCAGGAGCCCGACTCATTCGCAGAGCTGGCCGACTGCCCCGCGCTGAGTGACAACGAGACTCCCTGCGGCCTGTTCCTGCTCCATCCTGGCGGCCACACCTGGGAAGTGAGTGACCCCGAGAACGAGATGTGGGAAGCAATCGCCCCAGCCCTGTATTACGCGCAGTTCGGCCACTACGGCCCCTTCACGACCTAAAGCTTCCTGCGCGGACATCCGGCCCGCGTGGGAACCGGCTCCCTTGTCAGCCTCCGCCTCCCCCCGTGGCGGAGTTGGGAGCCAAGCCCCGCCCGCTTTCCCCCTTCCTGCCAGACCGGAAGCGGACGGGGTGGGCTCCGGCCGCACCCCTCCCCGCGGCTGGAGCCCGTCCAATCAACTCCCTTCGCTCAGCCCGCAGTGCGGGCGAAAAAAGAGGAGCACCCTATGACCAAAACCGAGGTCGCCGCAGTTCCTCTGCCGACGTACGGCCGCAGGTTCCTGCCTCGCATGACGCCCGCTCAGATCGCGCTTCTCCAGCCGGATCTGGCCGATCCGATTGAGTACCGGAAGTCCGGCCTGTCGCTGAACCACGTCATCGGCTGCCCGCTGGAGTGTGGCTACTGCATCCGCCACCTGTACAAGAACTTCGACATGAAGGCCCCCCGGGCGCTGATGTCGGACGAAGAGGCCGTGGCCGCTCTCACCAGCCACCGGTACTTCCGGCCGCACGTCACCCCGATCCAGGTGTTCAACAAGGCGACCGATCCGATGCTCCCGGTCGTCAAGCCCCACACCTTCAACACCCTTCGCCTGTTGGACGAGCAGGGCCTGACCAATCACGTGCTCGTGATCACGCGGTGGAGGGTCACGGCCGAGGACTGCGCCATCCTCAACAGCTACGAGAACATCAAGGTGACCATCTTGGTTACCTACTCGGGCATCCAGCACGCGGGCATCGAACCGGTGGATTCGAACATCGCCGCCACCAGCCTCAAAACGCTCTACGCCAACGCGAAGTCGTACCGGACGATCTTCTACTGGCGACCCATCGTGCCGGGCCTCAACGATACGGACGAGCACTTGGCGACGGCCAAGGAGCTATCCCAGTACGCTCACGCGTCGGTATTCACCGGCTTGTTCTTCCGCGACGAAATCTCCGCCTATTACGAGGAGAACGAACTTCCCTCCCCGTACGACGGCACCGCTCGCCGCAAGATCATGCCCGAACAGCTTGAGGACCGCATCCTCAACCTGTTCCAGCGGCCGGCCGACAGCGAAGAGCCCTGGGGGCCGCTCTTCCGAAAGACCTCCTGCGCCGTCGCGTACGCCCACGGCTTGGCCGACTACAACGGCCACTTCGGCATCAAGGATTTGTGCGACATCTGCCCGAAGCGTCAACTCGGGCTGTGCGCGGCAGCGTGGAAGGCACCGTCGAAGGGTGACGCTGACAAGGTCGCTGCTGAACTGGGCGCCACCGGGCCGGTGGAGATCACCGAGCGGGCGATCATCACCGCCGGACTCAAGGAGCAGCCGCGCTACTTCATGCAGCACGGCTACGGTTTCCAGGTCCATGACCGTGCCCACCCCCACCGCGAACGCCGTCACGGCCGAGCCGAGATCGGCTGGAGCGGAGGGGAGCAAGGAGCCCCCGCCTCGTGAACTTCTCCTCCTGGCCCAGCCCACTGTTCGTCGTAGACGTGGAGGGCAACGGAGCAACCCCGCCCGACCTCGTGGAAGTAGCCGCCGTTTCCGTCCAAGACGGCCTTCCCCAGCCGGAGGCAACGCGCTCCTGGCTGATCAAGCCGCCCACGCCCATCCCCCCGCGGATCAGCCGCATCCATGGCATCAGCAACGACATGACCGCCGAGGCCCCGGCATGGTCCGAGGTGGCCGAACAGGTACAGGAGCTACTGGACGGCGCCTGGATCTGCGCCCACTCGGCCACGGTCGAATACAGCGTCCTCACACGGCACATGCCTTCCTGGAAGCCCGCAGGGGTGATCGACACACTTCGGCTGGCACGAGCCACCCTCGCAGGCCACAGGGGTTTCAGCCTCGATGCATTGATCACCCACACCCGGATCAGTTTGGACGGAGTGGCCGGCACGCGACACCGCGCCGGGTACGACGCCCACGCCACCGCTCTGCTGCTGCACAACCTCGCCGGTCACTACGGCTCGTGGCAAGACCTTGCCGCAAAGGCCGTACCGCCCGGCATGCCTGGCCTGTCCACTCCCCCTGAACACGAGGAGCAAACACTGTGGTGACTACCCCCGTCCGGGTCGCTCTGACCGGCACTCACTCGACCGGCAAGACCACTCTCCTCAAGCGCCTGGAGATGGAGCTGCGGGCCACCGGACTCACCGTGGCCCGCACCCCTGCTTCCTTCGCTGCGAAGGCCGCCGAGCTCGGCTTCCCGAAGCTCCAGAAGCAGACGCCTGAGTGCACCGAGTGGATCATTGCCGCTTCTGCGGCGGCAGTTGCCGAGGCCACCCTGAACGCGGACGTCGTCCTGATCGACCGCTCCGCTATCGACCCGCTCGCCTACTACATGGCCGCGCTCGAACGCTCCGGTCAGGACCCGGACCCGAAGATCGCAGACCGGCTCCTGGGCCTGGTGAAGGCCCACGCCGACACGTACGACCACATCGTGGCTACCGTGCTGGACCCGGCGATCCCGCTGGGCGACACCCGAGACCGCGACCTGGAGTACCGAGCGGCCGTGGACCGCAACGTGCACTCCCTGATCCACAGCCTCAACCTGCCGCACAAGAAGCTCACGAGCGCCGACTACAACGGCGACGCCGTGACCGTGCTGGTCAAGCGCATCACGATCGGGATCGCGGCGTGACGCCTCCAGGCGGCACCATCACCATCGCCGGAAGGACTGTCTCCCGCCTTGGCCTTGGCACCATGCGCCTGGCGGGACGCGACTCCTGGCACATGCCCGCTGATCGCGTCGGCCCGAGCATGGTTCTCCTGGAGGCCGTCCGCGTCCACGGGATCACGCACATCGACACCGCCGACGCCTACGGCCCTCACACTGTCGAGGAGCTGATCCATGACTGCCTGGCGTCCGCTCGGCTGGACACGGAGCTGCTGATCGCCACGAAGGTCGGCATGGTTCGGCCCGGCCCCAACATGTGGGCCCCCCTGGGCCGTCCGGCCTATCTGCGTGCGGCCGTGGAAGGCAGCCTGCGGCGTCTCGGCGTGGACCAGCTCGACCTGTGCTATCTCCACCGCAACGACCCCGAGGTGCCATTCCTGGATCAGGTCGGCGCGCTCGCAGAGCTTCGATCCGAGGGAAAGATCGCGCACATCGGACTCTCAAAGGTCGGGCCGGCCGAGATCGACCGCGCCACGGAAGTCATTCCGGTGGCAGCCGTCCAGAACAAGCTCAGCCTGGAAGTGCAGGACGACATCAGCACCGTCGAGCACTGCCGGAAGCTGGGTATTCCGTTCGTGGCCTACTCGCCTCTGGGTACCGGTGTGCTCGCAGAGCGCGGAGAGGCCGGGAAGGCTCTCCGGTGGCTCCTCGACCTCGGCCCACATGTCATCCCGATGCCGGGCACGAGCAACCCCCGACACCTCAGCGAGCTAGTTGACAGCCTCGCTGCGGGCTGAGTCCGCCTACACAGAAGGGCCCCCTCCGCGGAGGGGGCCCTTCTCGTTTTCAGTGACTGCTAGTCGCCCTGGTGCTCTGCGACCAACGCCTTGAGAGCAGCGCCAGACACCTTCTTCTCGTACGCCTCGTACAGCCAGTCCTTGAGACGGCCGCGGTCGGGAACGGACACGCCCTGGCTGATCGCCCACGCCCGAACGTCGGACGTTTCAGGACCAGAGGCGGTCTTCTTCTTGGAGCCCACGGCAACCTTCGGAGCCGGGCTATCACGGTAAACGCGGTTCACCCCTGCCTCTTCGAGGACGGCGTGAAGCCCTTCGAGGGCCTTCTCGTAGGCGTCGCTCGCCTTCTGGATCTGGGCAACAGTCTTCGGGTCTTCGACGTGACCCTCGTACTCCTCGCCCTCGACCTCAAGCTGAACTAGCTGTACTACCTTCATGCGGGGCTCCCAACCGCCATGCTTCACATACTTGCGGTCACGATAGCGCATCAAATCACCTTACGACTCACCCTTTCGGCGGACGGGTAGACAACCTCCTCGATACCGGCAGACCGGATCAGTTTCATGCAGTCACGGCACGGTGCCCGTGTTATGTAGATCGTCGCGCCCTGGCAGTCAGCCCAGTCCGCGTAGAGGAGAGCATTCGCTTCGGCGTGGGTTTCAACACAGTCCTGATATGAGGAGCCGGAGGGGACGTCCGAGAGGCAGCGCGGGCATTCTCCACGGCTACACGACGGGCCACCTGGATACGATCCGTTGTATCCCGTAGAGCGGATTCGCCGGTCAGGACCGACCACCACAGATCCGACACGGCAGCGGCAACAATCACCTCGTGCAGCGACAGCCGCGGCGATCCCGAGGAAGTACGTGTCCCAGTCCGGGCGGTCATCCATCAACTCGTTTCCTCGAAGAACACGATGAGGTCTGCCTGACTCTTGAGGCCGGTCAGGCGGCCGACCTCGCGACCGTCCTTCATGGCCAGAAGGGTCGGGACGCTGGTCACGTCGAGAACCTCGAAGAGGTCGTCGGGGGCAACGACGTCAGACACGATCACGTCGGCCGCGATGGATTCCTGGGCGATCAGGGGCTTCATGCGCTGGCAGGGGACGCAGGCCGGCGAAGAGAGGAGGAGGTACGAGGTCACTCCGCGGCCTCCTTCTCCTTGTAGCCCCAGTGGGTCTTGGCCGCGTTCATCAGGTCCGTGAGAGTGACGTCGTTGTCGCCGCAGCAGGAGCAGCCGCCCTCCGCGATCGGGTCGTCGCGGTCCTTCATCCAGAGGACGATGCCGCCGTTCTCCATGCCTTCGACGGTGAAGTGGTCGGTGTTCATTCGGTCACCTCCACAACCGGGGTGCCGATCATGAGGAGCTGCCAGACGTCGGCGCCCATGACTTCGGCCAGGTCCTTGGGGACGCCCCAGTCCTTTGCCTCCTTGATCACAGATCCGGCGATCCTGGCTGACTTCAGAGCCGCGAGTCCGGTGTTTTCGATGACCCGTTCGTGGATTTCCTTGCTGATTCCGCCGACGAGTTCGTCAAAGGGGTCGTGCTCGGTGCTCATTCGTTCTCCTTGTGGATGGTGTCGCAGAGGTCGCAGTACTGGCCGGCGGCCATGTAACCGCATCCCCAGCTTTTTCCGTAGACCGATACATCGGTATCGATGAGGACGCCGTTCATGGTTTCCTTCATGATCTGGGCGGCCTTGGTAGTGGCTTTCAAGGCTTGCTCTTCCGGAAACTGAAAGATCACTTCGTCATGGACCGGGAGAAGGCAGTAGGGCCCGTATCCGGCTTTCTGGAGCCGGAGAATTGCGCGACCGGTAACGTCCCGGCTTGCGCTCTGTACCGCGTAGTTCAGGGCGGCGTACGGCCGCCGCTTATCGACCTGGAGCCGGCGCCCGGTATTGGTCGTGATGTAGCCGTTGCGGCGGGCTTCCTTCTGTAGCTCTTCGGAGTACTGCCTGACTCTGGGAAAGGCGTCGAAGAACCCGTCGATCGCACGGCGTGCTGTCTCCTCGCTGACCCCGGCTTGGGAGGCCAGGGCAGCCCAGCCGCCGCCGTAGACGGTCAGGAACCCGGCCATCTTTCCCGTGGCCCGGTCAACCCCCGCCGAGTCCGCGGTGATCTGGTGGAGGTCCGCTCCTTCTCGGAAGGCTCGCTTCATGGCGGTGTCGCCCGACAGGGCCGCCAGGACCCGGAGCTCCTGAGCCTTGTAGTCGACGGCGCAGACCGCGTATCCGGGGTCCGCTATGAAGCCTCTGCGGACCAGGGAATCCTTGGAGGGGAAGGTCTGGGCCGGTATCGCTCCGCTGATGGACATCCGGGCTGTCCGGCAGCCTGTCGAGTTGATCGCGGCATGCAGCCGATCCCCCGAGTCCCGGTTGTTCAGGGCGTTGTCGAACCAGGTGCTTTTGGCCTTGGCCGCCTTCTTGCCCTGGTAGATCGCCTCACACAGGGGGTCGCCGAGGTGGGCCTTGAGGAGCTGGTCATCGACCTTGGGCTGGCCCGTGGGGGTGGTGTCGGTCGGCCGGATTCCCCGGCTGATGATCGCCTCCCCCACCTGCTTCGGGCTGTTGATGTTCTCCAGCCCAAGCTTCGCGGCCACCTCCTTGAAGTGGACTTCCGTACGGGCCAGTTCGTGCGCGCGGGCCTCGATGTACGGCACGTCCGCCTTGATGCCCTTGCGGACCATGTAGGCGCATGCCGCGGCGAGCTGGTGCTCGTAGTCCACGAGCTTTCTGGCGGTGGCCGGTATCAGCGGCTTGAGCTTCCGGGCCAGCCGGAAGGCCAGTACAGGGTCCATGCCGGCGTAGAGGTTGAAGCCCTCATGGTCCAGCGGTACGACCGGCCATACCTCGGCCTTCTTGACCTTCAACTCCTTGGCGATGGCGGTCATGCTGCTCTTCACCTCATCGGCCACGGCTGCGGAGAGGTAGTGGCGGGTGAGTTCTTCGAGCGAATGACCGACGCCGCCGTCTTTGCGGCCCCTGCTGTCTACGAGGTGGGCGACTATGCGGCTGTCGAGAAGGCGGGGAAATACCGTTTCGGCCTTGACACCCCACACCCGGTCCATGCAGAGGATGTCGTAGGTGCCGTTTTGCATGACGAGCTTCTGGACCCAAGCGACGGCCTTGATCGCGTCCTCTTGGAAGAGGCCGCCCCTCTCCACGGGGAGGACGTAGCTTTCGTGAGCGTTTCCGAACTGCGCGAGGCGTATTCGGAAGCCGTCCTCCCACCAGGAGAGACCGTCGGTCTCCGTGTCGAAGCCGAGTACACGCCGGTTGGCGATGACGAAGTTCCGGAAGTCGGGGAGGTCTTCTTCTGTCTCAACGACGTTGATACGGATGCTGTCGCCGTTGAGGCTGTAGTCGATGACCTTCACACAAGACTCCCACTGTCACATTCCAACTTCGAGCGCTCAAAAAGGCGGCTCCGTACTTCGGTTTCGATCCCGCGAGGCGATCAGCGCGTCAAACTTCGCTTCGAGCGCGCTGTACTCACGTACTGCGATGTCGAGTTCTCGTTCCAGCTCGTCTGCGTAGAGCCCGAGCCGCTGGGCGATCTGGTGGTGTTTCGAGGCCGCTCGCTGACTCAGCGCCAACTCCGCCTCGACCTGCCGCAGGGCCGCAGACTTCCTTCCGAGCATCAGTAGGTCCCTTCCAGGACGGCGGGGAACTCGGGCTCCTCGGTCAGGGGGCCCACCCGACGTTCGACGGTCATGTTGTTGTGGACGTAGACGTGAAGGGGGACCTCGTCCCAGGTCTCACAGAACACCGGCAGCTCGCAGCGCGGTCTGAACCTCATCAACGTGCGCCTGGGCGTTCGCGGCGTCGGCCCACCGCTTGTCCTGCTGGGCGCGCTCGACAACCCCCAGAAGGGTGCGCTTGCGGTCCGAGAGGTGCTTCACGAGCTGCACGTAGCGGTGGCCGGCCCCTTCGGTCTTCCGGGCCCGCTCCGCCTCGTACCGGCCTCGCCAGTCCTTCGAGGCGCGCTTCTCGTCGTCGTAGCGCTGGGTCCAGTACTTCCGGGCGTCGACCAGTTCCGTCACCTTCGCCTCGGCCTGGGCGAGCTGGTCTCGCAGGGAGGTGATCAGCGCGGTGTTCTCGTCCTTGATCTCGATCGTCACCTTGCCCAGGGGGACGTTGAGAAGGTCCATCTGGGAGTTCTCGCGCTCGAAGGCGTTCGTGGTCGTCCACATGCTCATTCGTTGGCTCCAGGTATCTCGCAAGCCGTGCAGGCTGCGGGTTCTTCGGGGGTTTCGTCGGCGGGGTAGTCCAGGACGAAGGACATTCCGCAGTGGCACTGGTAGAAGGCCAGGAGGCTCACCAGCTCGGCCATCAGCGGAGGTGGGTGACGCAGCGGGCGGGGGCGTCGCCGGCCTTCGCGTACGCCCACAGGCCACAGGGAGCCTTGGTCCAGATGAGGAATGAACTAACTGCGGCCAGCGCCAGGAGGACCGCCGCCAGGGCGTTGCCAAACTTCACGGCGCCACCCGGCCGTTGCGCACGAAGGTCTCGTGGGTCGTCGGCATGCAGGTCTTGAAGTGCTCTTCCATCTGGTCCGCGACCATCTGAATCTCGACCTGAGGGAAGCTCTGGAAGGTGGCGTCGTCGCTCTTGGTGCGGAGCGACAGGAAGTGCATGAGGCTCCGCGGATTGCAGGTGACGTAGAAGGTCGAGAACGTTCCGACCGGCAGGACGCTGCGGGCGATCTCCCGGGCGACGCCTTCGTTCAGCATGGCCTGGTACTGGGTCCACGCCTCGGTGTAGGCCATGCGCAGGGCTTCGCCGGTGACGAGCGCCTGGCGGAAGGTCCCGGCCTTGAAGTCGTACCTTCCGGCGCGGCCGACCTGGACCAGGGGGCGGTCGCCGGCCGGGACGTAAAACACGGGCTCCAGCTCGCGATATCGCCCGGACTCCTCGTTGTAGCTCATGCCGGCCCGGTGCCTCATGAACTCGCGGACGACGAAGATCGGGGCTGAGATTCGGAACGTGAACGAGCCGTGCTCAAAGGGAGAGCCGTGCCGGTCGCGCATCAGGTAGTTGATCAGGCCCGCGTTCTTCTCGCGGGTCGAGGTCTGCACCGTGCCACCGGTGGTGGAGACTCGGGCGGCCATGCAGACCATGTCGTCGTTAGCGAGCTGCTGGACGAGCTCCACATCCATGACGCTCTTGAACTGCATCATGCGACTGCCTCGTACTCACTCGCGCAGGCGTAGCAGGCCAGCTCTTCCACACCGTCGATGTCCACGGATGCCAGATCCTCCGGTGGGTAGGTGGCGGCGCACACGTAGCACTGCTCGCCCCCGGTGTCGTTGTGCACTTGCTCTCCTCGGGTGCGGGGGCCGGGCTGGAATCCCGGCCCCCGAATCTCACATTCCAACCTTGATGGCTGCTACTTCTGGACGTACTTGCCGGTCTTCTTATCCAGGAAGGCGGGCGGGCACTGGTCGGACTTCTCGCGTTCGGTGCAGAACATGGCCTCCCAGTCACCCTTCGCGAAGTGCTTCCGACCGTGGGGGCAGGTGTCGTTCACAACGGCGCTACCGCCTTCCTGCTGGACTCGGCCACCGGTGAAGACGGTCTTGCTCGCGGCCTTGGTCGTGATCCCCTTGCCCTTGGTGTTCAGCTCGGTATTGAACGCCTGGATCTTGGCCGCCTTCCGGAGTACCGAGGCGATGACCGTTCCCTCCTCTTCGAGCATGGCGTCCATGTCGGACACGGTGGGCGCCCGGAGGACGAGGAGGTTGGCGTCGTAACCGGCGCCGCCCTTGAAGGAAAGGGTGGCGCCCTCGTGGGCGGCAGGGGCGGGGGCGGCAGTGGTCACAGGCGACTCCGTGTTGATCTCGTTCGGGGCGGGGGTGTTCTCGGCGGCTTCATCCCAGGGGGAACCGCTTCCGAAGGGGCTTTCACTCATGTCTTCATCCTCGCATTTCTAGTGTCACATTCCAACTTGCAGATGCGTGATCTAACTCTCAGATAGGGCACGCTCCCGAGGCGCAAACCTCGTCATATCCGGTGTCCGCCACAACTTCCCCGATCTCGAACATGCGCTCCTCGTAATGCTCTTGGGTGATCCGTTCGTACGGCGACTGCGGTCGGCTCATCTCCGGGAAGATGGTGGTCCCCTTGAGCACGGGCAGGAAGCCGCGCAGCGTCTCGTACACGTCCGCGACGGAGTAGGTTTCCGGGTTCACCGAGGCTGTGTAGGAGACGGCCTGGTCGGCCCAGAGCTCCTGGTACATCTTCTGCACCGAAAGCATCTGGTCGAGAGTGAGCTCCCCCGCGTGCTCGAAGGACTCGGCGTGCTCCGGGTAGGCCGGCAGGAGCGGGTCCACGGTCGGGATCTCCACCACGACGGTGTTGGCGGAATACACGCACGGCTCGGTGCGATACCCCTTCCTCTCGTACGCCTCGACCTGCGCCTTCTCGGTGGGCTCGATGGTCGAGAAGCGAATCCGCCTGAGGAAGTAGTCGGAGAAGGGGGCGTGGATGCCCTCGCCACTGGCCGAGGCGAGCTTGCTCGTGGTCCCCGTCGGAGCGATGACCCGCTTCTTGATCGGGACGGGGATGCGCAACAGGTTGGCGTACTCGACGGCGGCCTGGTCCACGGTCTCAGCGAGATGCTGGAGGTCGAACCGCACTTCCGGGACGTACGGGGCCCGGCTGTACTTGATGCCCTGCTTCACCAGGTAGTCAGCGAACCCGAGGTGGCCGAGACCGATGCGCCTGTACTTCTTGATGGCTGCCGCGGACTTCTCGTCGGCGACCTTGGCGAAGGTCGCACGGATGAGATAGCGCGTGGCGAGGCGGTGTGCGTCCTCCAGGCCGGGAAGGTCAACCTCCCCCGAATGAACGAACTGACCGAGGTTGACCGATCCGAGGTTGCACGGCTCCCACGGCGTCAATGTCGCCTCGCCGCATGGGTTGGTGGTGTAGGTGCCGTCCACCTCACCCACGGCAGTCAGCGTCGAGTTCCAGAAGCCCGGCTCCCCATTCCCAAGGGCTCCATCGGTGATCGCCTTCATGACCTTCTGGGCATGCGGCTGCTTCTCGTCCAGGGCCTTCATGAAGGCGGAGTCGATCTCGACGGAGATGTTCGTCGTCCACATCGCAGCCGTGTCCGCACTTTTGCACTTCAAGAACTCCTCGATGTGGCTGTCGTCCCAGCTCATGATGCTCATGCGGGCGGATCGTCGGACTCCGCCCGCGACGATGGCCATCGCGATCTGATGGTCGATGGCCATGGCGTCCATGCCGCTGAGTGGCCACCCGGCCGCATCGGAGAGGATCTGGCCGACCTCGACCATCATCCGGGCGAGGGGTTCGGGGCCGGAGGCCGTTCCACCGAAGCTCCGCAAGGGTGCGCCCTTGCCTCGTACCCGGCTTACGTCGAAGACGCGGTTCTGGTACTTCATCGTGGGCTCGTGGGCTGTTCGGATCAGGTCCGCGAGGGTGGAGGCCCACCCTTCCCGGCTGTCTTCGATGGAGTAGGCGCCGGCCCATTCGTAGTCGTACTCGTCGCTGATGAGTCCGGCCGCGGCCAGTTCCTCGTAGTCCGGATGGGCGGGGTCGCACACGATGTGTACGAACACCTGGTTCTCCACGCACGGGAAGCGGTGGAAGTACCGGCTGCTGTAGTTGGCGCCGACGCCGCCGCCCTCGGCCAGGCGGAGGAGACTGAACTCGAAGTGCTCGGCGGGGTCCTCCTTGTTCCAGCCCGAAGCCCAGCAGTTGTTCAGCGCGAAGTCGGCTACGCCGCTGCTCTTGAGGTGCCGGCCTGCGGGCAGGAACTTGAAGTTCTGGATGAGGTCGATGAGGGCCTGGCGCTCGCCGGCCTCGATGTAGCGAGGCTCGACCAGGGCGAGGTTTCCGTCTACGACTCGCTCTACCGTCTCGAACCAGGACTCCTGGCTCCCATCGGGCTTCTTGCGGGAGTAGGTGCGAAGGAAGACGGTTTCGGCGGTCTCAGTCTGGAACAAGCGGTACTCCTCAGTGGTGGGCCGCGAGAGCGGCGGTCAGCATTTCGATGACCTTCGGGAGGTCCTGTCGATCGATGTTGAACTCGGCACTGTCTGCGGCGTTGTGCAGTCCGAGATAGACAGGGGAGATGGTGCCGGAGTCATAGATCACATCGAAGACGATGTCGTCTCGGTCGTAGTGGTGGCGGGTCTCGATCACGCTTGTACCTTTCGTCGGAGTGAGCGGTTCATCTCGTAGGAGAGGGCGACGACCGCTCGCTGGCAGGCTTTCTGGTCCGCGTCGGAAGTGAGTGGGATTCCGAGGACGTACCGGCTGTGCAGGAGCCGCTGATAGCGCTCGTTGATTCGCTTCATGGCGTCCTCGGCGTCCAGCCGAGCTGTGTGAAGGTTCTCGCTCACCGTGCAGTGGTTGAGGTCGTCCTTCTTGCCGATCAGTCCGCTGAACTCCTCGGCGGTGTAGACCATCGTCAGAAGCGCCGTCTTGGCCTCGTCGGCGGTGTAGAAATACTCGCCGTCCACCAGGTCTCGGTAGAGGCGTTCCTTGGCGGCGTACCGTTTGCCGGCCGTCCAGAAGATCCGCTTGAGGAGGGCTTGGTCCTCGACGGCCAGGGCGACGTTCTTCCGCTCCCGGATGGCGTGTTCCAGGATGGCCTGCTTCACGTCGTCGGCCTCAACGATGTGCCAGCGCTCCGCGATGGAGTACGCCACTCGCCCGGCGAGGTCGGAGAGGTAGGCCCAGTCGAGTTCGGTGTTCTCGGTCATGCTGCGGCCTTCCCGACGAACCGGCCGTTCTCTCCCCGGTGCAGGGCCCCGTACCGCTGCCCCTCGACGGTGAAAGAACCGTCACTGGCCATGGGGACCAGTACCGGCGTCACGTCGCCGTACTTACCGACGTAGAGCAGGGTGAACCCGGCCTGCCAGTTGGTTGCGCCGCGCTTCAAGTACGTGGCCTTGTTGATGTCCATGAAGTGACCCACCTCGACTCCCGTGAGGGTCTGGAGGTTGCCCTTGTAGCCTCGGGACTCATTGATCAGTCCGAGCTTGTGTACGTGGCCCATCACCACCGACTTGCCCATGGCCCGAGCTGCTGCCATGGCGGAGCCCCCTGCGTACCGGCTGGACGAGAACCCGAGGTGGCCGTGTGTCGCCGTCCACCCCTCCGCGAAGTCGTAGAAGTCGCCCAGGTCGGTGATCTCGAAGCCGTCGTAGTCGAGGAGTTCCGGCTCATCGAAGACGTGGGTCTGCGCGAGGGCCGGCGCGTACTTCCGGAGGTAGTCACGGGGTCGGTCGCCGTGGTTCGAGCGAAGGATGCCGAACCGGCCGTCGAAGACTTCTCGTACGGGGGCGAGCACCCTCTTCTTGGTGTAGAGAGCCTGCTCGTAGACATCGTCCTCGAACTCTCCGCGACTTCCCTTGTTCCAGCGGGAAGGGGCTGTGAAGTCGCAGGTGTCACCTATCCCGAGGACTTCGTCCGGCTGGAAGTCCTTCACAAAGGCGATCCAGTTCCGGACCATCCGGGGGTCTTCGAGGGGTGCCTGCACGTCAGGCAGGACGATGATTCGCTTCATTCAACCACTCCCATTCGATGGAGTCGAGTTACGTTCTTCACACCGACCGTGAACCCCGACTCGTAGGCCACATCGAGATAGTTCGCCAGTGCCGCAACGAACTCTTCATCCTGCTCCGTGTCCAGCTCCCACTCTTCGAGATCCGCGCTATAGATCCCGAGCAGCCGGAAGGCAGCTACCAGAGGATTGATCCTGTGAGTCGCCTCATAAATCACTTGGCCACCTGAATATTTGCGATGTACCTATTCGCATACCAGATGAGCTTGCGGAGATCCTGAACTCCCGCGTCCTGATGCTTGTGCTGACAGCGCATCAGATACTTGATCTGGTTGCCGAGGAGATAGCCGAGGAAGGCTTCGTGGGTCATCGACGCCTGGATGATGTCGATGACTTCGTACGCGCCTTGCGTGTAGTGAGATGGACTGTTCACCGAATCGGTGTCACATTCCAACGTTTGGCCGGTGAAAAAGACGCTCACGACAGACCGCATTTCTCTCGAAGGGCCTGAGGCCCGAATTCCTTGACGAATCGACACACGTCGTACTTCTTGTCGAAGTAGATCGGGACGAGGTTGGGGAGGCGTTCGGCCAGCTTGGCTATGAACTGCTCGCCCGGCCCGTCTCCGTCTGTGAATCCGAAGACCCTCTCGTACCCGAGGAAGGCGGGGTCGAAGTGGTCCCGCCACGAGGAAACTCCGGACGAACCGGCACAGGGAATCTCCGCGATCTCTGACGCCATCCCGTCGAACTCGCCCTCACTGATGCCGATGTACGGTGACGGCCGGATGAGGGCCTGCGTGTTGTAGAGCATGGGCTTGGAGCCGGGGAGGCTCTGGTACTTCCCGTGACCCTCATGGTCTTCGTCGTCCCGCCAGGAGCCGTCAGGGTTCTTGGTGCACCGCTCAGCGATGCACCGGAAGCGGATGGTTGCTACCGCGTGCTCCCCGCCCGCAGGGCGGAGGTAGGGAATCGCGAGCCGGCCGCCCTGCTTCTCATGCCCCGTAGCGGGGTGTTCGACGTAGCCGAGGCCCATCCGAGTCGCGATGCTGTCCAAACCTCGGCGCCTGATGTACTCCGCGGCCGGACTGTCGGGGAAGCTCAGGCTGTAGCTCTGGGCTATGTCCACCATCGAAGTGGATGGCGGCGAACTCTTGAGCAGCACGGAACCCGATCCCTTCCTTCCTCATGATCACGTCGTAGCCGTCTTCGCTGGTGTCGCAGACAAAGCACGACCAGCGGCTCTTGAATGAACTAACTGACGCACTGGGGTTGCTCTCGGAGTGCTCGGGACAGTGGATCTTCTCCCAACCACCCTTCCCCTTTACGTCCACCTCGGGGTAGTAGTGCCGGAAAACCTGGACGATGTCCGGCTTCGCCATCTCACATCCCAACCTTGAGAGCCGACTCAAGACGGAGCTGAGCCATGATGTCCACTTCTGCGCGGACGATCTCGGCCAGGGCGGGAATCCCCATCTCCTGCCGCATGGCATCTCGACGGCCCTTGTAGATGGCCACGGCACGCTCATGAAGGCCGAGCTGGGCTTCGGCCTCCAGGAGCCGGAGCAGCTTCGTCAGGTTGGTCTTGCGAGTGAAGGTGACGTAGAGCGTGCCGCCGTCGAAGCTGATCATTTTCCGTCTTCCTTGTGGTATCGCTTGCCAATGATGTGGATGGCCGGCGGGTTGTCGAGGTAGTCAGCCGCATTGCGGAGGATCGTCGGGTTGTCCCGAGCACCCTTCGCCAGAAGGTAGTTGTTGCAGCGGCGACAGAGGAGTCCGCGACAGAGGCCGGTCTTGTGGTCGTGATCGACACTTAGACGCTGATGTCGGGGCTGCCGACAGATGGCGCACTTTCCGCCCTGCTCCTGAAACAAAGTCGAGTACTCGCCCGGACCAAGTCCGTACGTCGCCTGCACTCTTACTTCATGAGAACTCGCACTCCGATCGCGCTTCCTGCACGATGCACAGACCTTGCCACGCGTGGAGGTGTAGAACTTCTCGGCCCTGTTCCGTTCGCACTTCACGCACGCCCGGAAGCCCTTCCTCGGAGGATTCATCCCCCGCCCCTCTTCCTCAAGTGTGTCACATTCCAACTTCCTGATCAAATGAAGAGGCTGTGAGCTAGAACTCAACGTTCAGATCGGAGATTTGGAGGTTCGACGTGTTGACCTCGAACGAGGCGTACGTCTCCCCGCTCGGATCGGTGAACCCCTCACGGTTCTTCACGGGGCTGATGTGGAGGGTGCGGCCGTTCATGCCGTCCACTTCCGCATGGATGGTGAGGACGACGGATGGCACACGTCCAATCTTGCCCTTCACGCCGTCCAGCGGGATCGGCTTGATACCGGAGCTGTACTCGCCCACGACATGGTGCATGGCCATCACATGGGAGTGGGTCTCCCTGGCCATCTCATTGAAGTAGTCGCAGAGCCCTTCGAGGCCGAAGGTGTATTCCTCGGCGTTCGAACTGCCGCCGCCGTCCACGTTGGTGATGTTGTCGACGATCACCAGGTGTGGATAGATCCCGAATACCTCCCGGTAGCACTCAAGGTGGGTCTCGATCTCCTTGGGTGTCGGCCGGGCCTGGTAGTTGAAGCGAAGCCACCACCGTTTCGCCAGGGCAGCTTCGTACTCGGCGAAGGAACCGTCGTTGGCGACCAGCTTCTTCTTGATGTCCCGCGCGTTGTCGCCGGTGATCATCGCGGTCGCCCGTGACAGCTGCGTGGCGGCCGTACTGTCCGCGCTGAAATAGAGCGTGGGAACGTTGGACCAGACCGCCAGCCACAGGGCGGCGAGGGACTTACCGGTGCCACCTCCGGCGCAGACGACGGAGAAGTCTCCGCGACGGAACTCGACTTCGAGCTTTGACAGGCCAGTGAAGGGGTTCTTGAGGGGTTCGCCTGCCGCGCCGCGGACGAGGATGGATTGATTCAGGCTGAACAATTCAGCACCTCCATAGTGTCACATTCCAACTTCAGCGCCGAGAAAAAGCGCAGGCGTATGCCACGTCGCAGAACCGGCAGCCGAATCCAGGCTTGGGCGGGAAGTCGCCGGCCTTCACGCCCTGATCCATCCGTACGATGCGCTCGGTAATCTCGTCCTCGTCGGCGTCGGCCAGCTTGACGGGCCGGGACACCTTTCCCGTCTTGGCGAGGTACCAGTCCCCGTTCGTGACGGGAGCCTCTTCGGGGTACAGCTGGTTCACCGCGAGGCCGTAGACCCAGAGCTGGAACTTCGACTTGGTGGAGCCGGTCTTGAGGTCCCGGACGCGACGACTCATATCCGTGTTCAGGAGGACCTGGTCGATGAAGCCGCGGACCTTGACCCCTCCGAACTCGGCCATGAAGTAGAGCTCGACGGCCGGCGTGCCGTCAGCCACCTGCCAGACGCCGTCCCGCTTGTGCTTCTTCGGGTGCCACAGCACAGGCGCGTTCTCCTGGACGTACTCCACGTACTCACGCGTCTGGCGTGAGCCCGCCTCGTACCGTTCCTCCAGGTCGTCAGCGGCGGTGCCCTTGTTGGCCCTCATCCACTGCCCGATGTCGTTGAGCTTCCCCATGTCCCGGTTGATGCCCTTGCAGTACTCATCCTGGAAGACGCGTACGACGTCGTCTGCGGGCATCTCACGGCCGGATTTCTCGAACTCCTCGGCGGCCGTATGGAAGGAGGTTCCGTGGGTACTCCAGGCTGCGGGCCTGGGCTCCACTTTCTCTGCCCGCTTGAGCCAGCCCTTGTACGGGCATTCTTCGTACTCGGTGATCTGACTGACCGAGCGGGGCATCCCCGCCCACCGCTCGTAGTTGGCCTCTACGGTCACGCGCTCTCCTCCTGAAAGATTCCGAACTGAATGAACGACGTCGACCCCTTCATCCTGGGGTGGGGCCATTCACAGATGTCGCTGTAGACGATGACGCAGTCCTGCAAGGGCCGCCCTGTCCTCTCTGCGAGGAGTGCGAGCTGCTGCTGCTCGGCGGCTCCCATGTTGTTCCCGAGGGTCACCGTGGTGATCTCTCCATAGCCGACCGCAGTGGCCGTAACGATTCCGGACGCGGTGGTTTCCGCGGGCCGCCCCGACCACTGCTCGCACTGCGCGAAGGCAGCGAGGATTTCAGTAGCCCGAACATGGACCTTCACGCCTTCGAAGGTTTCGAACACCATGCTCCTCTTTCACTTCCGACGGCATCGGCCGCCGCACCTCAAACCATACAGGCGCAGGTCAGCCGAGTGTCACACTCCAACTGTGTTGACGGTCACAAATCGCACACCTTCGCGTAACAAGGCAGCAGATCCATCAGTGTGACGATCCCCACGGCAGCACAAACGCATATCTCTCCCCCTGGGGGCATGCACCCCCGCAGCGGGCCGGCCTTCGAAACGGCCAGACCCTAACCCCGACACCAACTCCCCAACTACCGAGCGGGATTCGGCCGCACGGCGCCGGGGCGCTCACATGATTCTTACCCATGCCGAACCGGAACGACGTTTCCGGAAGTCGCGCTCCGCGAGTTACCTGCGTTACATCTTCGGTTGCACGCACAACCATTCCGCCCCCTCGATCGTCTTCGCAAAAACGCCTTCTGCGCGACGGCCTCGATCTGCCTTCCGCACGGCCAAAATCCTGAGCTGACTGTCAGTGGGCTCCGGTAGGGTCCTGGGGTAAAGAGACGCTAAAACGACTCACGGGAGATAAAGCAAATGCAGGCTGGTTTGGCAGGGAACTCTCACACCGACTCTGAATTCGGTGACGAGAATTCTGGTCTGCCTCGGTTCTTGCGCGCATGGCGGGCGGCAGCAGGTCAGAAGATGGGCCTCCACAAGCCCATGCCGCAGGCCCTTGTAGCCCAACGCTGCAAGATGAGCGACCGGTGGTACAGGGACATGGAGAAGGGCTACATGCCCCGGCCCGACCGCGAGGCCATGGAGCGCCTGGCCGACGCTTTGCTCCTGGAGCCCGACCAGCGACTGACGCTCTTCCTCTACACCGTTGGCTGCACCCCGCCCGCAGGTGTGACGGCCATCCACGACTCTCCGGAGCACAGGGCCATACAGCTGGTTCTGGACCAGCAGGACCCCCGGCCGGCCTACGTCTCCGACGCCGACTGGAACGTCATCGCGTACAACCGGCCCATGGGTGAATGGTTCCCGTGGGTACGGGAAGAGGGTGCGAACCTGATGCACTGGGGGCTGATCAACCCCGAGTCCCGCGACCAGCTCGTGAGCTGGGAAAGCCATGCCCGCGTGTACCTGAGCATGATCCGCTTGGAACTCGCTCGGGGCCGCAGTACCAGCGTCCTGCCCCAGATCCTTGAGCAAGCCCTTGAGGACCCGCTGATCCGTGGCTACTGGGCCGAGGACACGACCGTGGTCGCCAACCGGGACGGCCATCACTTCCGGCTTCGCATACCCCGGTTCCACGGGGAGATCGACCTCATCTCCCAGGTGTTCATTCCCGCGCGCTTCGAGAACCTGCGCCTGGTCCTGCTCACCTGGCCCCACGAGGCGGAGAGCCCCACCGGCTTCATGGTTCCGCCCGTCATTGGCTGAACCTCACCCACACACAAGCGAGCCCTTCAAGATGAACGCATTCACCTTCCAGTGCCAGATTCGCTGGTCCGACATGGACGCGAACGGCCACGTGAACAATTCGGTGTACTCCCGGTACCTCGAAGAGACCCGCATGAACATGTTCGCGGACCTCGTACCCGAGGACCCGGACGAACGTCTGGCAGCCAACTTCGTCGTCTCCGAGCAGTCGATAAAGTTCGTCCGGCCGCTCGTCTACAGCACGGCCCCCGTCACTATCACCGCGCGGGTAACGGGGATGAAGGCCGTGTCCTTCTCACTCGACTGCGAAATTCACGATGCCGAGACCACCTACATCAAGGCCAGCACGCTCATGGTGGCCTTCGACTCGAAGGCGGGCCGGGTCCGTCGGATGTCGGACACCGAACGGCAATCCCTTGAACGGTTCATGAACTAACTAACCCGCGCCGCCGCATGGCAGGCGGACAGCCAACGGGCCCCCGGTATGTACCCGGGGGCCCGTTGGCGTGTCCGAAGGCCGGCTCGCGGCCGTGTCTCACTCGTCGGCGAGGGTGATCGCGTTCAGGTACTCGCCCTCGGGGAGCTCGCGGCCCCTGGGCCACCGCACGATCAACGCCCCGTCCGCGTCCGTCCTCGGCTCCAGGCCGAATCCCCCTGCGGTCTCGCGGTCGTACGTGACGATCAGGTTCTTCTCCCTGATCTTCTTCTCGAAGCGGGCCGCGGCCAACAGGTGCGTCTCGTTGAGCTGGTCGTCACCGAGTGCTGCCCGCAGATAGGCCCGTAGCTGCTTCGCCAAGTAGGTGTTGTGGTGCGAGCCCTTCTCCTTGGTCGTCAGCACGTCCCACGGGATCAGCTCCGTGATGACCGTCTTGGAGACCTGCCGCCGGTAGTACCCGCCCAAGGTGAGTGCCTTGTTCACGGCCTGGCCCGAGACGTCGTAGCGCTTCCCGATCTGCTCGTCGGTCAAGCCCTGCTGCGAGAGACGGATCAAGGTGTTGAGATCCGGCAGACGCTTCTCCACGGGCCCAACTCCTTCCATGTGACGTGCACCGAACGCGCTTACATGATCGAAGGTAGCACTGGGATCGACTCGCGAAGCGCCTGAAAGTTGCATCACACTCCAACCTGAGAGCCATGTCACATCCCAACTCGAATGTTCGTTCGATCGACCGTTCGGCAGCATGTGCCTCGTGTCACATCCCCACTTGGCGGTGTCCGCTTGCCATCTCCCGGACACCGACATAGTTAGTGAGAAGAAGAAAGAACAGTTAGTAAAAGCTGATTCATTCTCCCTAAGAAACATCCTCTCTGACTTACAAGAGTCAGAGAGAGATTCCTTCCTGTTAGATCTCCTGTCGAGTATTTCCAGTAGAGGTCCAGGAAGGCATTGGCCCCGGAGCCAGATCAGAAACCTCCGGGGCCTCTCATTCAACCGACTGAGAGTGATCGTCTTGAGTCGGCCAAGGCAAGGTAGCTCCTTGCTGGCGTGGTGGTGTACGGCTGCACTCCGACAATAGGGGCTTTCAAAGCCCCGACGATAGGTAGACCGGGTTCAACTCCCGGCCAGCGCACGAGCGGTACGGAGTCCTGACAGGGAAACCCGGCGTTGTCAGGCCCTCGCAAGGGAGCGGCACCGGAAGGGGCAGCGGTTCGAATCCGCCCTACCGCCTTACAAGTTCACAGAGGAGGGCCAATGCCGAGAGCCAAACAGATTTGCCTCGTGAGCGGGTGTACCTCTGTGACCATCCGTTCCGGCCGGTGTGAGGAGCACGCTCCCCCGGCCCGAAAGGGCTGGGACCGGCCTTCGGCCCGGAACCAGTCTCGTCCAGGTGACTGGTCGTCCCGCAGGGCAAAGGTCCTGACCCGCGACCGGTTCACCTGTCAGAAGTGCGGGACGCGCGAAAACCTCCAGGTGGACCACCTCATCCCCGTCTCTCGGGGAGGGAGTTGGGAACTGGACAACCTCTGGACGCTGTGTGGCCGCTGCCACGCACTCAAGACCTACTACGAGGACCGAGGCTGAGCCCCGGTTAGTTCATGCATGGAGCCGTGATGTGATGACCGACCCCACCCTGTGGGATGCCTGGGCCGATGAACGAGACCAGGACTACGTCCGACATCGAGGCTCACAGCCTTCCAAGGCCGCGGTGAAGCGGCGGTGGCACCAGGACGCGAGGACCGAGCTACAGGAGCTGGGCGAGCTGTACGGGGTCTCCCCTGACGTGATGAAGGGGGCGATCTGATGCCAGCTCGACGCGGGCCGGCCCCCAACCCCAACTCCGTTCGCAGGAACAAGGATCACGCCCTGGGCGAGCACAAGCTGTCCGGTCAGTCCAGCACCGGCCGTGAACTCCCCAAGGCCCTCGGCATCACCACCTCCGGCGCCAAGCGCTTCTGGAAGACGTGGGCTTCGGCTCCTCAGACCGAGGACTGGATGGATACCGACTGGGCCGAGCTGGAGATCGTCACGAAGCTCGTGGACGCCTTCTACCTCGGAGACATGAAGCTCGCCGGGGAGATCCGTCAGCGCGTGGGCAAGTGGGGCGCAACCACCGAGGACAGAGCCCGGTTGCGGATGTCCTTCGACAAGCAGGCCCAGAGCGAGGCCACGGGGCCGCACCAGCCCACTTCACACGCAGACATGGATGCGGAGCTGTTCAAGCTCCTCAGCGAGGGTTGAGCACGATTCTCCCCTGTTCCCGAGGGGAGTTCAGATGCAGACCGGAAACCTTCCCAAGGGTGTGCCGGCCCCTCACGAAACCCTCGGCTACGGCATTATCCGCTGGGCTCAGACTTACATTGTTCAGCCCGATGGTGACAGTGCAGGCGAGAGCTGGAAGTTCACGAACGAACAACTTCGTTTCGTTCTTTGGTTCTACGCCATCAACCCCGATGGAACATGGAAGTACGCGGCCGGCACCCTGCGTCGGGCTAAGGGCTGGGGAAAGACGCCTTTGCTCGCAGCCCTGGCGATCGTAGAGTTCATCGGCCCGTGCCGGTTCAGCCACTTTGATGAGCATGGCCTTCCTGTTGGCAAGCGTGTGCCGCTGCCTGTCGTGCAGCTTGGTGCGACTGCCCTTGACCAGACACAGCAGACCCTCGACATGATCCGCGGCATGCTCTCCGAGTCGCCGGCCGAGAAGGAATACGGCCTGGAAATCTCGAAGTCGATGGTTCAGTTCAAGTCCGGGAAGCCGGGCTCGATCACCCCGAAGGCGACGAGCGGTCGGACAAATGAAGGTAACCGCCCAACTTTTATCGTCATGGACGAGGTCCATCACTGGGTGAGTTCCACGGGGGGCCCTGATTTCTATCAGGTGTTGAAGCGAAATGTCGAAAAGACCACCAAGGCTGGTAGCCGGTGGGTGACGACAACGAATGCATTCAACCCAAACGAAGATTCGGTAGCGCAGATCATCTTCGAGTCCGACATGGTCGCCCAGGGCTATTGGCTCTACGACTGTCTTGAAGGCTCCCTCGAAGTTGAAGACATCCGAGACGAAGCAAAGGTATCAGCAGCTCTACGCGAAGCGTACGGGGATGCCCACTGGGCCGACATCCAAGGCTTGACGAAGACGATCCTCTTCGATCGCACGACTCCCGATTCCACGTATTTCCGGTTTTTCTTCAACCAAATCGCTGAGAGCTCGGACGGCTGGATGTCAAAGGCGGAGTGGGATGCCTGCGAAGCCGCGGACGACATTGCGTCCGGTGAGCAGATAGCAATTGGTTTCGATGGCAGTGTCCGCGGAGACGGAACTGCCTTGGTAGGCGTCAGATTGCGTGACGCCAAGCTCTTCGTTATCGGCAAGTGGTTGCGTCCCGAGCATGCCAAGGATGACTGGGAAGTCGATGTTCTCTCCGTCGAGGCAGCCGTTAAGCGAGCCTTCAACACTTACCGCGTGGAGTGGATGTACGCCGATCCCCCGTGGTGGCAGGAGAATATCGGCCGCTGGGCTGTCGAGTGGGGCGATGACTACGTTTTTGAATACTGGACCAATAAGCCGACGCGAATGGTTCAGGCCGTCGAGAGATTCCGTACCGCCGTCATGGTAGGCGACCTCTCGCATGTTGGTGATCCCGAAATGACCCGCCATGTTCTCAACGCGGTCGTTCGGGAAGTTCCTCAGGGCGATCTGATCGTAAAAGATTCGCCTCGATCCAAACGCAAAATTGATATCGCGGTGGCCGCCGTACTTGCACTTGAAGCACGCGCGGACGCGATTGCTGATGGACGTCTCCAGATCAAGAGGAGGCGAGTAGTCGGTTTCTGAGCCCCGCTCGAAAGGGGCTTGGATGGTTGCTGCTCTGGATAAATCGATAGGCCAGGAAGGCGTAATGTCGCCTCCCTCCACACCACAGATGTGGATGGACTATCTATCATCGAAGCTATCGTCTCGCGCGGGCCGCTTCAAGCGGTTCGGCGAGTATTACGATGGCAAGCATCAGAAGATGCTCTTCTCTCAGTCGAAGTATCGGACTGAGTTCGCCCACGTCTTCGACCGCTGGAATGACAACTTTTGCGGGTTGATCATTGACAGTGTTAACGAGCGTATGTTCATCGACGGCTTTCGGCTTTCGAAGGAACCTGCGGAAGACGACCTCGCTCGTGAAATCTGGCAGCGGAACCGGATGGACTCTGAGTCCAACTCCGCCCACCTGGACGCCATGATCCAAGGGGCCGCGTACGCGGTCGTGTGGGGCGATGACTCCGGTAAGGCCGTCATCTCCGTCGAGTCTGCCGAACACGTCGTGGTGCAGTACAAGCCGGGCTCACGCCACGAGATCGAGGCTGCGGCGAAGTTCTATGTCGATGACTGGGGCCGCCAGTTCTGCACCCTCTGGCTGGCCCGTTCGGTTCACGTGGGCAACTGGAAGATCGGCGGCTACACCATCGACGGGCCGGCCAAGCCGAACCCGCTCGGTGTCGTGCCGGTCGTCCCCATTCAGAACCGGACCCGGCTCGTCGGCGAGCCGATGTCGGACCTCTCCACGGTCATTCCTATCCAGGACGCGATCAACAAGACGGTCTCGGACTCTCTCGTTGCCTCCGAATACGCTGCCTGGCCGCAGCGTTACGTAACCGGTCTGGAAATCCAGGAGGACGAGAACGGCAACCCGATCGAACCGTTCAAGGTCGCCGTAGACAAACTCCTCCAGGCCGAAGACCCCGCAGCATCGTTCGGCCAATTCGAAGCCGCGAATTTGAGCAACTATGTCGATCTCGTGGACATGCTCACCATGCACATGGCGAGTATCGCGAGGGTTCCGTTCCATTACATGCTCAAGGGCGGACAGCCTCCGAGCGGCGACGCGATCACCTCTGCGGAAGCCGGTCTGGTATCGAAGACCAGGGAGCGGATGCTGCACTTCGGTGAATCGTGGGAGCGAGTAATGAGGCTCGCCATAGCCGTGGAGAACGGCGGAGAGCTTCGCGAGGAGTACGAAGCTGCTGAGGTGATCTGGCGCGATCCCGAGAACAGGACCGAGGCCCAGCACATCGACGCGCTACTCAAGCTCCAGCAACTCAATGTCCCGAAGCAGCAGCTCTGGCAGGACGCGGGCTACACCCCTTCCCAGATCGCACGCTTCGACCAACTACTTGAAGAAGAGGCCAAGACCGAAATGGAACGGGCCGACAAGTATCAGACCGATGCTCAGAAGCAGGAGCTTGCCATCGCCCAGCAGGGAGCCGACGACAAGTCGGCCGTCTCCGGCGCTAAGGCCAAGGCTGACGCCATGAAGCCTGCGCAGGGGAACTCCGGCAATGCGAACCGTCAACGTTTCGAGAAGAAGTAGCAGAAACGTTCCCTCGACGGCCGCCGAAATGGTGGCCCTTCCCGATCCGAAATGGATGATCAAATGAGCGACGACCAGATGACTGCGGACAACATCCCCCCGGGCAGCGTGAACGAAGGGGCTGACGCCGCCGCGTTTCAGGCGGAGATCGACAAGTGGAAGGCCCTGTCCCGTAAGAACGAGGACCGCTTCAAGGCGGCGTCCACGGAACTTGAGGGATACCGCCAGTCCCACATGTCCGACACCGAGAAGGCCATCGAAGCCGCTCGGGCGGAGGCCCGAAACACGGCTCTCTCTGAGGTGGGCACCAAGCTCATCAGCGCAGAGCTTCGTGCAGCTTCTTCGGCGGCCGGCGTGACGCTTCCGGGTGCCGAGTATCTGAACCTTGAGTCGTTTCTCGGAGCGGACGGAAACCCGGACTCGGCGCGTATCGAGGCGTTCGTGTCGTCCCTTCCCAAGCCGAGCACCACGCAGCCTTACGCGCAGGATCTCGGCCTCGGTCGTCAGGGGAGCCCGGCCGCCGGCCAGCTCACTCGTGAAGACCTTTCCCGCATGTCTCCGAGGGAGATCAACGAGGCTCGCAAGGCGGGCAAGTGTGACGCCCTCATGCGAGGCGAAATCTAACCAAAGGACATATCTATGGCTGGTAACGACTTCACCACTCAGGCAGCTTCGGGTCTTCTGACCGGCGGCCCTGCTGGACAGGACCCGACCCTCAAGGGGCACGGCGTCTTTGTTCCGGAGCTGTGGACCGCTCAGCTTCTCCAGGACCTTGAGGACAATCTCATCCTCGGTTCCGCGGAGATTACTAACCGAAACTACGAGGGTGAGTTCCGCCGCGAAGGCGACCGCATTCGCATCCCCCACTTCGTTGACACCGTGGAAGACAAGGGCCTGATCAAGGCTTACGGCGAGATCGGCGACAAGGATCACGCGGCCCTTGAATACATTCCGATGACTGTCGGCAAGGGCTCCAGTTTCCACATTGAGATCGACGCCCTTCACCAGCTCCAGACGAAGAGCGGCATCGACCTCATGTCGGAACTGGTCCGTCAGCGTGGCCGCCAGGCGGCCGTCTCCATCGACCGGATGCTGGCCCAGACCCTCACCGCGGCCGTCGTGGGCAAGGACCTGAACGGCGCGGAGGCGATGCCGGCCGACGCGTCCACCCTGCCCGCCCTGCACGGCAAGATCGACACCGTGACTCCGAACGCTCTCGACTCCGAAATCATCGGCGTCTACGACTACGTGGTTGCGATGCTGGAGAACCTGGACCTCAAGAACGCTCCGGACTCCCGCTACCTGTTCATCTCCCCGCGCCTGCGGTCGCTGCTCCTGCGCGATCCCAAGTTCATCGACGCCGCCCACTTCGGTGGCGGCGCGGTCATGCCGTCCGGCGCCATCGGCACGATTCTCGGCATCCCCGTCCAGGTCTCGAACACCCTGGGCAAGGAACGGCCGGGCGAGGCCAAGTTCGTCAAGGGCCGCCGTCACGATGCGCTCAACAGCATCGACATGTTCATGGGTTCGACCTCTGCGACCTCGCTGGTGATCCCGTTCGCGCAGATGGAGGCGTACAAGCCGGAGAAGTCCTTCACGGACGCCATCAAGAGCCGCGTGATCTACGACGCCAAGGTCATCCGCCCTGAGCAGCTTCTCGTTGCCTCGGGTGTCGAGAAGGCGATCGTGGACCACAACAAGGTCGCCGTGGAGAAGAACCGCACCGTGGCCGTTCAGGCAGCCAAGTAGCCCTTTTTTTGTGTCCTAAGTTGGGATGTGACAGATGGATATCACCGTAGGCGACATCTCTGTCCGCCTAGGGCGCACGATCGGGGACGATGAGAAGCCGAGGGTGGAGGCGTTCATTGAGGACGCCTCCGCTCTCGTGCGGGATCACTGCGGCAGCGGTTACGCGGAGACTCCGGGGATCAAGGCAGTGATCTGCGCCGAGGTCATCCGATGGCTTGCCGTCGCCCCGGGCATTGTGAGCGAGCGCGTCGGAGACATCCAGGTCGAGTTCGGATCGTCCGCGACCACCCAGTCCCTCTCCCCTGCGGCCAGGGCTTCCCTCAAGAGGTACCGCAGGAAGCTCGCCTCGATCTCCCTCGTACGGGAGGCGGAGTGAAGAACCTGTTCAGCGATGAGGTCCTGATTCTCCGCGCCGGCCTGACGGACACGGCCTACGGGAAGAAGCGGGATTGGGACCACGCGAGGGTGGTGTTCAAGGGGCTCGGCAATGTCCAGCCCGACCGGTCCTTCGAGGTCCGCTCCCCCGAGAGGGAGACCGCTCAGGAGCGGGTTCTCGTCTACCTTCCCTTCGGGGCTGACGTGGGCTCCGCGGACCGGCTCCGGTTCGGGCAGCAGCTGTACGAGGTGGACGGCGTCCCCTCGACCTGGGGACATGGCGCCCTCCGGCACGTACGGGCTCGCGCTTGGCGGGTGGAGCACTGATGGCCGCCCGCGTCCGCCTGGTCCTCGACGAGACCGCCATGCACCGACTCATGTCCTCAGCCGAGACGGCCCGGATGCTCGCCCAGAAGGCGTCATCCATCGCGGCGACCGCCCGGGGATCTGCCCCGAAGAACCGCAGAGGTTCTTGGAACATGTACGCCCTCTCCCTCTCCGTCACTGCGTACGAGGTCGAGGGGATAGTTCATTCAGCCGTCCAAGCCGACAGGCATGCCCTCCTCGTGGAGTACGGCTGGCGCGACAAGAGCGGCCGACGCCATCCGGGCAACCACACCTTGAAGGAAGCCCTGATGAAGGAGCGTGAGACGTGATGCGCCTTGACCCCGTCTCCGTGGTCTTCGACTACCTCAAGGGCGTGAATGAACTAACTAACCTCGTGACCGGCAACCTGGTGGGCCGCGAGCCGGGAGACACCACGATCTATCTGGAGCATTCCGGAGGATACCGAGCGGTCCGGTCCCGAATGGACCGCGCCGACATCACCTACCAGGTCTACGCGGAGGACCGGGCCGAAGCCGCGGCCGTCGCGTATCGGGTGCGTGAGCATCTACTTGAGAAGCTGCCGGCCCTCGTCGTGGGTGACGCCCTGGTCCTCGATGTGGACGAGGCCATCAGCCCTCGCTACTTCCCGGACTCGACATCTCGGGAGCATACCTATCAGGGTGAAGTGACCCTCTTCCTGACCGACGCGTAACCCTGCCAGCACCTCCCTTTTTTTGCCTTGAAGTTGGAATGTGACACTCGCGCCAACTTTCCAGCCCCCTGCCTGGGGGCTTTTTTCATGCCCACTCACAGGAGGCCCCATGGCTGAGAACTCCGGCAACTCCAAGAAGATTCGCTTCGCGCCCTCGGGTGAAATCTACGTCGCACCGGCAGAGCGGGTTGCCAACATCCTGCCTCGGGATACCGTCCCCTTCACCGCAGACGGCGACTTCCGGGCCCTGGGCTACGTGGACGAGGGCGGCGTGACCATCACCCCGTCTATCGAGACTGACCCCGTCAACGTGTGGCAGTCCGCGGTACCTGTCCTTTACAACGTGAAGAGCGCATCCTTCCAGGTCAAGGCAACCCTGATGGAGACGAATCAGCTCACGACTGAGCTGTTCTTCGGTGCCAAGTGGGTGCCGGCCACCGACAAGGAAGGCAAGGTCATCCCGGGCACGTACCGGCTTGACCTCAAGTCCACTCCCGAACTTTCCGAGCTCGCACTTGTCGTGGACTGGTCCCAGACCGTAGGCGGCAAGCCGGTCCGATACCGATGCGTCATCGGCCGCGCCATGATTTCCGACCGTGGCGCGATCCAGCTCCAGCGCGCCGAGAACGGCAAGTTCGAGCTGACGATCGATGCCCTCGACCGCTCCGGAAACCTCGGCTACGTCCTCACTGACGACCAGGTCATCGACAGCCCGGTTGAGGTAGCAACGAAGGTAACTCTCCAGCCCGGAACGGTTGAGCAGGGTGGTCACTTCAACGTGGTCGGCCAGGGCTTCCCGAAGGGAGAGGCCGTCACCCTGACGTTCTCCACCGGGGACGGAAAGTTCACCCGCACCGCCAAGGCCGTTGAGGAAAACGGGGCCTTCGCAGTACCGGTCACGGTCGCCGCCGATACCCCGGTTGCGCAGTACACCGTGAAGGCCAGCGCCGGAACAGTCGTCAACGTAGAGGCCACCGAGAAGCTGACGGTCAATGCCAAGCAGGCAGAGCCTGTCAAGTAGAAGAAACGTTTCCCCGTGGCGGGGAGGGATGTATCCCCGCCCCCCTTCTCATACCCCACCCCGAAACTTCCTGGAGTCTCCATGACCACTGCTAAGAAGACCACCGTTGCCGCCAAGTCCGCCGAGGCGAAGAGCAAGGCGACCGCCTTCGAGTTCAAGGGCGAGGAGTTCCTGATCCAGGCTCCGATGGATCTGCCGGATGAGGTCCTGGACGTGATCGAGGAGGGGGCCGGCGAACGTGCCATCACGCGGGCCATCGTCGGCCCGGACCAGTGGGCCAAGTACCGGGCCCTGCGCTGCACCATCGGCGAGTTCAACGAGTTCCTGGAGAAGGTCACCGAGGCTGCGGGTTTCGGTGAGCCGGGAAACTGATACAGACCGCCCGCATCCTCTACGAGTACAGCGATCCTCTCGAAGCCGACCTCCTGTCGCACTTCGGGGTTGACCTGCTCGACCTGTGGTCCGGGCGGCTATCTCTTCGCCGCGTCCATGTCCTGATCCAGGCTCTCTTCAAGAAGCCTGGGGAGTCGCTTCTTCTTATCGAGATCGATGAGGCGACCACCTGGACCGAGACGAATCACATTCTTGCCCGGATCTCCGATGGTCTTGAACTGTCGAACTATCTCTTCATCAAGGCCAATTCAACCGAGGACAACGACCTCGAACCTCCGGAGCCACTTCCCCGCCCTGGGCGGGTTGCAGAGAAGCCGAAGCCTCGCGAGTTCGCCTCCGGCGATGACGTGGCTTCGTTCTTCAACACCTTCGGCAACCCCTAGGAGGCTGCATGGCTACGCGAGGAAGGGCACCGGTCAAGGTCGGCGCCGGTTACATCGAGATCTACCCGGAGCTTTCCAAGACTGCGATGGCACGGTTTCGAACGGACCTCACCACCCAGTTGACCGCGATGGGGAAGGCCGGCGCCGCCGCGTTCTCCAAGGGCTTGACGGGCGGCTTCCAGGGGATCGCGACGGCCACCTCCAAGGCGGCGAAGCAGGCCGGGAAGGCGACCGAGAAGGAAGCGCTCGACACCTCCAACAAGCTCCGCCAGATCGAACGGAGCTTGACCCGCTTTCACGGTGAGGAGGCCGGCACTCAGTTCCGTACCTATCGCAACCTGGCAAGGCAGCGCGAGCAGCTTGAGGAAGGCACGTCCCGTGTAACCCGTCAGGCGATTGCCGACACTGTTCGCGCAAACCGCCAGGCCACTCAGGACACGATCCGCCAGGCCCGCGAAGAGCAGGAGCAGAAGGCCCGCCTCCAGCGCGAGGCCCTGGCCGAGACCCGTCGACGCGTCCAGGCGGAGCGGACCGAGGAACGGGCCCTGGCCCGCGATGTCGCGCAGGTCAGGCGCGAGCAGGCCACCGCGGCTCGGCAGGCTGCTGCTGAGCAGAGGGCCGCCCAACAGGAGCTGGCTGCCGCTGTGCGTCGGCGGCTCGCCGAGGAACGCGCAGCCAATCAGGCCCGCGTCGGTTTCCTGCGTGATGAGCTGCGGGGTCTCCAGCAGACCCGCTCGGCGTACGCCGACACGATCACCAGTAACCGTCGTCAGGTAGCCACCTGGGACCGCGAGCACCGGGCGTCCACGCGGTCCGCTGGAGAGCAGTGGAAGTCCCTCTCGCAGTCCACGGAGACCTACGGCCAGAACCTTGAGCAGGTCGGCCGGAGTCTCACGCAGAACCTCGTGGCCCCGCTGGCCCTCGCTGCCGGGTACGTCACCAAGATCGGCGCTACGAGCGCCGACATGCAGTTCTACTCCTCGGAGGGCCTGAACCGGGCCGGCTTCAACCAGAAGGAAGTCGCCAAGGGCCTCCAGGCGATCCAGGACTTCGCGGTTCACACCCCGTTTTCGCTGGAGGACATGACCGACAAGTTCTCGCAGGTTGCCCGCAACTTCGAGTCCTACGGTGACTCGACCTCGGATTCCCTCAAGAAGTCCGAACTGCTGATCAAGGGCATCGCGGACTATGCGGCCTCCTTCGGTGTCACCAGCCCGGAGAAGGTCAAGGGCGGCATGATGGCCGCCGACATGATGATGGACCAGGGCAAGCTGTCCACCCGGTACCTTCGTCAGTTCGTCCGAGGCACCGGCATCCCGATGAACGAACTCGGCAAGATCGCCGGGTACAAGGGCGGTCCCGACTTCCTCAAAGAGGTCCAGGACCCCAAGGGCGGTGTGAACTCCCAGGAGTTCTTCGACAAGTTCATCAAGGCGTACCAGACGGCTCCAGGCGTGAAGGGGTCTGCGGAAGCTCTTGGCACCGGCTCCATCGGCGGACACTTCACTTCCGTCAAGGAGCAGATGCAGCTCACCCTCGGCAAGCTCTTCGGTGGCTTCTCGGAGGAGACCGGAAAGTTCGAGTGGACCGAGCTCGGCAAGAACACACACAAGCTCGCCGACAGGCTCCAGGATCTCGTTGAGGACCCGGACTTCCAGAAGCTCGCAGGCGGCCTGTCCGGCAACCTGATCAAGGCCCTGAACCTCCTCCTCGGTGGCATCGAGAAGACCCAAGGGTTCCTTAACGACCATCCCTGGCTCAAGGATCTCGTGGCCAAGGCCGTCAAGGTCGTCGCAGTACTGGGGCCGCTGGCCATCGCCATCGGCCTGGCCACCAAGGTTCTCGGCAAGGTAGGAAAATCGTTCCTCCCGCTGATGAAGCTGACCGGTGGCCTGGCGAAGGGAGTACGCGGCGGCTACCGCACCGCGAACCAGTTCCTCTCCGGCGTCGCAGCCGGGCAGGGCAACTTCCGTGAGGCGTACCAGGCTCGACGCGCCGAGAACCACGACGGCGATGACCGCTCTCTTGCTCGGCGTGGCATGGACCGGATGCGGGGACAGGACAGCCGCTCCACCCGCCTGACGGTCGAGACGAGCGATGCCGAGAACGCCCTTCGGCAGGTGGATCAGCGAATCCAGCAGATCCAGAGCCGGATCTACAACCTCAACCGGGAACGGCTGAACTCGCTCGCCAACGAGCTGGGCGGCGAGGCCGGCACGAGTGTCCGCGGTGGTGCTCAGGGCGCTGACCGTGAGATCGATCAGACGCGCCTGTCGGTGCGGGAGCTGAACCAGGCACCGCTGGCCGAACTGGGTCAGCGGCTCCTGTCCCTCAAGGAGAAGGCCGAGACGGCACAGTCCGGCATCAAGCAGGTCCGCCAGGCCGTGAACGACCTCAATGACGGCAAGCTCGGCATGGTCCGTCAGCAGGTCGAGTTCTTGAAGGAGAAGGCCGAGACCGCGAAGCGGTACATCGCACAGGTGGCTTCCGCCGTACAGGATCTCAACGGCCGTTCCCTGGACAGTCTCCGTACGAAGTTCTCCTCGAACCTCACCCCTGCGATCAGGGAGTCACAGTCGGAGGCCAAGGGCCTCAACGACAGGATCAAGGACATCAACGGCCGCGCGCTGGGGCAGATCACCGGCAAGGTTCGCACCCTGCGTGACGCGCTCGACCAGGCCGAAAACAAGGCCGGTGGTCTCGGCGGCAAGCTCGGCTCCGTCAACGAGCTCACCGGATTCGGCGGAGGCGGCAACGGCAAGAACAAGGGCAAGGGGCACGCTCTCGGTGGCATCGTCCCCGGCTATGCGCCGGGGGTGGACAACTACCACGCGATCCTCTCCCCGGGTGAGGCGGTCCTCCGTCCCGAGGTCGCCAACGCCCTCGGCTCCGACACCATCAACGGATGGAATTCGGCTGCTGCTCGTGGCCGTATCACGCGCCATGCGAAGGGCAAGGCCGGCAAGGGCTCCTCGAAGTCCGGAACTTGGCCGCTCAGCATCCTGGAAGAGCTGTACGACATCGTGAACGTGGGTCCCGGGATCGGGGCCTTCACGGGCGGCATCGGGATGGCCGGAGCCGGTCAGGCGATCGGCGGCGAGACGGGTTCGAACGTCCGCCACTGGGGTGCCCAGGCTGGCGGAGACGGCGCCGGCCGACTGGTGAACGACCGGTTCGGCAAGATGAAGGACTTCATCCTTGAGCGAGTTCCATCGTTCCTGACTAAGGCCCCCACCGGTATCGGAAATCTTATCGGTATCGCCGCGGGCGGTATCGCTCCGACCGCCGGCCAGCTTTTCTGGGATGACGTCTGGAAGGGTGACGGGAATATCCTCCAGCGTGGCGGTAACTTCATGACCGACATGGTCAAGGCGATACCCCAGATCCTAAAGGATCTTGTTACGAACGTCTGGGACTCGGGCGCTGAAATCCTAGGAGCCCTAAAGGACGCGATTAGCGATCCGGTCGGCTTCTTCGAGGACGCCCTGTCGTCCGTCAAGTCGATGTTTCAGGGCATGGTCGATCAGGTCAAGGAAATGGTCCGCCTGCTCCAGGAAATCTGGTCGAATCCCTCTGAGTACGCGGAAGAGGTCTTCGACAATTTCGTTGTACGCGTCAAGGAACTGATGCCCAACACGAAGGGCCTCTTCCAGTTCGCGGACGGCGGCGTGGTCCCCGGCTACTCTCCGGGCAACGACCGAGTTCACGCGATGCTCTCGCCGGGCGAAGCAGTCCTCCGCCCCGAGGCGGTCAGGTTCCTCGGACACGCGGCCATCCGGCAGCTCAACTCCGGCGCCAAGACAGGCGCCCTCACGGGCCAGGCCCAGCAGGGTCAGGGCCAGGCCGTCACACTCCTCCCCGACGCGAAGGCGTACGAGGAGGCGGTAGCCGAGATCATCGCGTCCCTGGAAGATCTCACGAAGGCCGTGACCGCACACCGCTCGTCCTCGACCGCGGAGTGGGACCAGGTAGCGGCCAAGGTCCGTACGGCAGTTGACGGCACGATCACTCCGGCGCAGGCCAGGTGGGCCCTGCACCTGTCCGGGCCTCTGACTCAGACGCAGCGGGCCTTCCAGTCCACGAACCAGGTTGTCTGGGTCAGCATGGAAAACCAGGTCTCCTCGTCGGTCTCCGGCGTCTCCGGCTCCCTCACCCGACTCCGCAGCGACCTGGACACCACCAAGCGGTTCTTCGAGACCTCCGGTTCTCAGATTCGGACCGCGTGGGGTCTGGCCATGTCCTACGTGGACTCGTCCACCAGGAGCACGGTCACCGGCCCCTACAACAGGGGTGCCGTTCCGATGCTGTCCTCGATGGCGAAGCTCGCCGGAACGGGGGCACCCCTCGCCCCGGTGCAGTTCTCGACCGGCGGCATCGTGCCCGGCTACCAGCCGGGCGTCGACACGGTCCCGGCCATCCTGTCGAAGGGCGAGGGAATCCTCCGCCCCGAGGTCGTCAGGTCCCTTGGTACCGACACGATCCTCCGCTGGAACGAGCAGGCCCGGAAGGGCGGCCACGTCTACGCGAAGGGCGGCATCGTCGGCCCGGCCGCGTTCACCGGCCCGACCGGTGCGGACTGGGTGAACAAGCACAAGGACGACGACTTCGACGGCTACACCTCCGCACTCAAGGCCGGATGGTCGTCGGTCGTCAAGCCGATGCTCGACACCGTGACCCGCACCTTCGGTGTCCCTGGGGACCTCAACTCCACGGGATTCGAGAAGACGCAGCCGTGGGCACAGACGTGGACCAAGTGGGTTGACGACCATACCTCCGGGGGTGGCGGTGCCGCCGTCAAGGTCGCCCTGGACGAGTTCCGCACCGAGGCTCCGATGGTCGGCGGCTCCAAGTACAACCTCGGCAACGGGGAAGCCTGGTGTGCCGACTTCATCTCCTACGTGGTGGACAAGGCCGGGGCCAACGCGGCCTACGGAAACAGCCCCCAGGGGGCACCGCGGAATCGGTGGCCGGCCGTAGCTACCTGGAATGGCGCCATGCGCCACGTGCCGGTTTCCCAGTCCCAGCCGGGTGACCTGATGACCTACCAGGGCAACGGGCACATCAACATCAAGACGGGTGCGGACGAGACGGTTGGCGGCAACGAATCGAACTCGTTGAAGCGCAGTCGGGGCTACTGGCGCAACGCGACGGCGGCCCTGCGGCCCACGGGTGGAGTTGCCTCGGCTGACGGTCCCGTGCTGAACACGTGGCCGGGCTCGATCCCGAAGTTCACCGGCACCCTCGGGGGTGGCGTGGACTCCGCGATTGGCCAGTACATCGCACAGGCGATGGGGCTGACCAGCGTAAGCGGGCCGAAGTGGTCGGACGGCCTTGCGACGATCATCCGCCGCGAGTCCGGCGGCAACGTCCGGGCCGTGAACAACTCGGACTCCAACGCCAAGGCCGGCACCCCTTCCAAGGGCCTGGCCCAGGTGATCGATCCGACCTTCCGGGCCTACCACCAGGCCGGCACCTCGTGGGACATCTTCGATCCGGTCGCGAACATCTCCGCCGCGATCAACTACATCAAGGCCCGGTACGGCGACATCTCACGGGTTCAGCAGGCCGATCCCACCAAGCCCCCCAAGGGCTACTGGACCGGAACACCGTACGCGTCACCGGGCCTCGCCCTGGTCGGAGAACGAGGTCCCGAGCTGGTCAATTTCCGTGGCGGGGAGAGGGTCTACAACCACGGCGATACCCGAGACCTTCTCGGTAACCGATACGAAATCCACATCCACGAAGCCAAGGCCGAGGACACCACTCAGGCAGTGATTCGCGGACTTCAATACGTGGAGACCATGTACGGAATATAGCGGGAACGAGAGCCCCGGCCCCATCGGCCGGGGCTTTCGCTTGCCCCAAATTGAATGAGGTGCGCTATGCCAGTTCCGGGATACAGGCAACCCAAATGGGAAGAGAACATACCCGTTGTCGGGAAGCCCCCTTCTCCGGATGTCTGGGGGCACACCAACGTCACGATCACTGGGCACAGTGGCATGGGAGAGACCATCTCCCTCACCGACTTCTCCGGCCGCGCCTGGCCGGCCATCTTCCTCCAGGACGGCGCACAAGGGCTCGACATGCCCCCCATGGAGGTCTTCTCCGACACGAGTCCCAACCTCGACGGCGGGTCCTTCCGGTCCACGAAGGCCGCAGCACGAGAGATCATGCTCCCGCTCTACCTATACGGGGTGGACCGCCGGACCCTCCTCAAGTTGAAGCGCAACCTCACCCGAACCTTGAACCCGAAAAACGGGCACTGCGTACTCCGCTTCACCGAGGGCGACGGCACGTCCCGATACATCACCGCCTACTACAAGGGTGGCATGGAGGGCAAGGAAGGCCCCGACGACGCCGGGTTCACCTGGTGCCGGTACGGCGTCCAACTCACCGCCTTCGACCCCTGGTTCTACGGAACCAACGAGGTCATGGCCGAGTGGAAGACCGGTGCGGGGAAGGAGTTCCTCAAGGGGCCGGGCAAGCCCTTCCTGCCCATGGAGATAAGCCGCGGCACGATCACTTCCTCCGGAGTACCGGTCAGCAATCCGGGCGACGTCGAATGCTGGCCTGTGTGGGAACTGGTGGGCCCCATCAGATCCTTCACCATATCCAACGAAGCCGGGCAGAAGTTCGGCGTCAACAAGGGTGACGGCACCAAAGACATCATCGCCGGAGGCGAAACCCTGACCATCGACACTCGCCCCGGATACAAGACGGTCCGCAGCAGTACAGGCAAGAACTTCTGGCCCGATCTCGATACAAGCCCGGCCCTGTTCTCGATCCCCTCCGGCGAATCCAAGGTCAGCGTGAAGATGAACCCGGGGGCATCCAGCGCGGCACTGCGCCTCCGTATGCTTCCTCGATACGAAAGCTACTGACCATGGGATATCGCATTGAGGTCCGTGACCGGAATCTGAACCGAATAGGCGAGCTGGACACGTGGATGAAGATGGACCTGGTCCTCCGACTCAACCGGGCCGGCTCCTGGCAGCTCCTCGTACGTGATGAGACACCACAGGCGAAGCTCCTGGAGAAGGGTGGGGGGATAGCCGTCTGGATGGATGAGCGCCCTGACAAGCCGATCTTCTCCGGTCAGATCGAAACCTTCCAGAAGTACTGGACGACCGAACAGCACACGGGAGTTGGGTCCGTCTACGTGGGCGGGAAGTGCGACAACAAGATTCCCTACGGATACCTCGCCCTTCCCGGCACCACCGGTGAGGGAGACGCCCGCAGAGTGCTGCCCGTCGACCAGCAGTGGAAGGGCGAGGACCGCCGGACCTACGGGTTCGAGGCGGGCCAGGCACTGTGGGTCGAGTACGACTTCGCCTTCGGCAACCGCGGCCTGCCCGGCCGCAAGGTCCCCGGTGTGAACATGGGGCCGCCGCCCGCCACGGCCGGCGTCCCACCGAAGGTCGGCAAGCCGATCGGCGGGACGCTCCGCTACGACTCGATCGGCACCCTCGCGGAGAACTGGACGAAGGAAGGCGAGATCGCCTACCAGTTCCTCTGGAACCCTGACACGCGAAAGATTGAACTAACTGTCTTCACCCCCGCCGACAAGTCGATGGACGTCCGCTTCTCACCCGAGCTGGGCAACCTGCGCGAGTACATCGCAACACTGACGGCGCCCCGCGTCACGCGGGTAGTCGTCGCCTGCCAAGGCGAGGGTCAAGAACGCTTCATCAAGCAGTTCCCGGAGAAGTCCGCGCTGGACGACGACAGTCAGCCCCTGTGGGTGAACGACCTCACCGCGGACGAGCGGGAGTGGGGATTCGTAATCGAGCAGTTCGTAGACCGCCGCGACGTACCGCTGAAGACAGGCAAGGACGGCGGGCCCGAGCTCGTCACGAAGCTCACGGACGGCAAGGAAGACCTCGGCACAGACCCGGACGGGAAGCCCTGGAAGGACAAACCCACGGCCGTGAAGCACTACCTGGACTCCGTCAAGTCCGCAGCCGAGGGCGTGTTCAAGGAAAACCAGAAGAACGGCAACTTTCAGGTGTACCCCATCGAAACCCCGCAATGCAGGTTCGGGCGGGACTACTACCTGGGAGACAAGGTCAGTGTCGAAATCGACGGAGAGACCTATGTCGATGTGGTCCGAGAGGTAACCATCACCGTTGAGGACGGCGGTCGCGTCTCGACTGTGACGCCGAAAATCGGCGAACAGGGAACGGGCGAACCGCTCAACCTCTACAAGCATGTGAGCGAGCTTCGAGACAAGCTGCGCAAGCTGGAAGCGAGACTGTAAATGACGGAGACCAGTTACCCCTTCGAAAAGGATGCAGCAGGCGGGGGCCGCACCGCCGTCACGCAGAACGACTGGCAAAGCATGGCTTCGATGTGGTCTGGCGACCGGATCAACATGCTGCTGACCTCGACCAACCTGGTACCGGAGGCCATGCCGTTCTACGCCCGCGTGACCGACGTGAACACGATCACCGTGCAGCCCGGCGAGGCATTCGTGGGCGGCTTCTACTACAAGCTCGACGCTCCGGCCGCCGTCCGCATCGACAGTAACCTGTCCAAGGACAAGGCCCGCGTCGACCTCCTTATCCTCCGTGCCGACCTCGCCAAGGGGTCAGTGAACCTCGCTGTCCGACGCGGCGCCGAGTCCACTTCCCCTAAGATCCCGAAGCCGGCCCGCCAGCCCGGCGGCGAGTGGGAACTCCCCCTGTACGTCATCCGCGTGCCTAAGGGCGGTGGCGGCAACCCCGTCGCAGAGCCGGTCCACCCCTACATCACCAGTGACGACGCGGCCTCGGTCGCCCCCGCTCAGTCCGTGGCCTACCACCAGCCGCAGGGCACGTTCATCCGGTGCTTGGACCCGAAGAACCAGTACGAGGCGTTCAACGGCTCAGACGGCTACACGGTGACCCGGGACCTCGGCGCGACGAAGACCTACACGCCGAAGATCCTCAACACCCGCGTCAGCACGGACGACAAGCTCCAGGCGCGAGGGCGGTGGAGGTGGATCGCTCCCAACATGATCTGGTTCTCCATCGATATCGCCAACAGCACGGAAATCGACTTCTGGAACAACTCCCAGGATGATTGCATCTCGTTCACGCTGCCCATGCCATTTCACGGTGACATCGGGCAGGTCCTGTCAGGGCAGATGACGAACGGTGGATACGACGCGGGAATGCCCAACTTCGTTGACCTCCGGGGCTACACCTGGGGAGGGAATCGCACCAACGTGGCGCGCATTCTCTACCAGAACCCCAAGTATCTGCACGAGGGCCTTGACTACCTCCGCGTGTTCCCTCGAAATTCCTACATCCTATTCTCCGGCGTCTACGAGACGCAGGGGCTCGCCTAACCGGGAGACTCAATGGCACGCAACTACTTCGGCGGCACCTCGGCGGACGTCGCAGAGGACGAGGCCGGCTCCCGACTCCCCAACCTTCCCGGCCGGGTCTACCTCACCGCCACCGACCCCGATCCCGTCAAGGATGTCCTGGGACCCAACGACGAACCCTTGGACGGCCTCCTTGCAGATGAACGAGGCATGATCCCCCAGTTCCAGGGACCAGATGGCACAGAGCAGCTATGGGTCGATTTCGGTAAGGGCCGGACCATGCTCACTGCCAACAACGTGGGGGTGCGCTTCCGTTCACACCTTTTGTCGAACGCCGACCCTCATGGCGACCGCGCCTACTCCCGTGAGCTCCTGGAACAGGCCGTACTCAAGACCGGACGAAATGACTGTCGAACAATCCCGTCCGATGCACTGTTCAATGTTGACGCACCGGCCGGCACCAACGACGTTATTCGCATGAATCGTGACGCGAAGACAGGCACCAATCTCAAGTCGAGCGGCGCGCTCTACCTTGATCCGTTCACCGATAACACTGCGTTGGTCATCAACAGTGCCAACGTGACTGATACCAAGCCGCTGATTACCGTGAACGGAAGCACGCCTTCGACGTTCCGGGTAATGAAGAACGGTGACATCCGAACCAACGGCACCCTGATTACCAATTCACCGGTTCAGGCTCCGAACGTGGGTGACGCCCGCGTATTCTCCGGGCCAACCGATCCCGCTGTGCAGGGCATCACCCTGCGGCCCGGCGACGTTTGGGTGACCTATGGCGGATGAGTATAAGAACTGGCAGGAACTTGTAGCGGCGGAACCTGATGCTTTCAGGATCACGTACAGCATCGCCGACTCCGATACTTCACACATTGCCATTCACGCCGGTGGAATCGAGGCTGGTTCCGGGGAAGTGGCAAAAGCTGTGGCCACCCAGACCGGACACTCCCTGTACTGCATGGAGGGCATCAAGGCCAAAGACAACGGAACTCTGCACATCACGAGCACCAACTTTGATGAGCCGACTTGCGTGAAAATCCAGCGCACGGCAACCAAGACGATCTCCTATCACGGCTATTCCGGAGATGAGCAGGTAACCCACATTGGCGGCCTCGATAACGCGCTCGCCCAGATGGTGGGGAGAAAGCTGGAGGCGGCTGGATTCACGGTGGACTACAACCCCGGTGAAGATATCGCTGGGGCCAAGGAGTCCAATATTGCGAATCGAAACAAGTCGGGAGCAGGGGTACAACTTGAGCTCTCTGCCGGTCAGCGCAAAGCATTCTTTCCCAACGGCAACTCGGGAGCTGCGAACCGCGATGATCCTTCCGCGCGCACAGATGTGTTCCACCGGTACGTAGGGGCTGTGGTTTCCGCTCTGCCGAAGCCCACTTCTTCCTACAACCGGGTGAAGATATGGAATGGCTCGAAGTGGGTCGAGGGCACTAAGAAGATCTGGGATGGGTCCCGATGGAGCACGAAGCCCGCAGTTAGGGTCTGGGATGGACAGGGGTGGATGTTCCGCTACCCCGACCCCATTCAGTATCCATCATTCGTAGCAGCTAACGGGGCCCCCAAGGAAAACAGCGAGTACCGGACTTACAAGCTCCCCGCAGGCATTCGTCTCGGGGACTTCGTGGTATCCGTCTGCGTCGCTAGGGACGATATGCCGCAGCTCCTGAACCCCACTCTTTCCATGCCGCAAACGAAACGGCTGGCAACTGGTTCGTGGATCGCCTGCGTTGTCTTCCAATACGACGGGGCATGGGGTCTCCGCGACGGTGACTCCGTCAGGTGGGGCGTCCCCGCGGGCGGTGACTCGACGGTCGCCAACTACGTGTACCGGTACGCCGACACGATGAACATTCCTGTCACTCCTCTACAGGAGATCAAGGAATACAAAAACGTATTCGAAGTGCCGATGAACTCTCCCCGAGGTAACACTTCTCTCTTCGCTGTCGTTTCCGAGTCCAAGAATCTTTCAACGGTCCAGTTCCCCGAGGGCCTGATCTCGCGTTATTCCACGGGGGGAAAGTTCGGCGAGAACCAGATACGGGTTCACGCGGCTGACACACCAGGTTCGGGGGCGAGCGTAGGCACGGCAAAGCTCGATACGACGGTGCCGGCCGCAGCGGTAGTAACCATAAAGATTCCCGGAGCCGATGACGGCCTCCCGACTTGGATTCTGGGCGACATGGCGGCTTCCGTGCTCGGCAAGACTACATATCTCCAGTGAGGTGAAGAATGCCTAAACCGACTCTCACGAGGTGGCAGTCCCGAGAGATTCCAAACCCCTCTCTACTGAATGCCCGCCTGACGTTGCCGCAGAAGTACTACGCCAAGATGCCGTATTTCTCGGCCCGCGGCGTGAGCGTCGGCACTGCGTTCCCTGGCGGTGTCCCACCGAATCAGCCCCTCACGGCAGGACAGCGGAAGGATGTCGCCTGGGACTCAAGTCGGCACTTCCTGAACGGCTTTTCCAGCGGTGACAACATCCGATACCGAATACCCGAGGACGGCGTCTACCACGTCACCTTCAACGCATCGGTGTGGGGGAGCGTTGTCCGCAGCGTGGGCGAGAACCTGAACGCCTATATCGTCGCGGAAGGGGCTAGCGGCCAGGGCGCCTCGGGGGCGATTGCGCACACCACCTGCCAGCACCAGCAGGCAAACAGCTACACGACCATCCGCGTCAGCGTGACCGAGTACTTCACCCAGGGCACTTCGATTCGAACTCAGGTCTACCTCGATTCGGGCGCCACCGGAAGATGGGGAATCGCCGCAAATGACTTCGACGCAGATTTCAACGCATTCATGGTCAGCCCGAGTGGCAACAGTTGGTCGCAGCCGTCAGTCAAGCCGCCCACGCTGACCGCGTGGAAGGACGACAGGGTTGTCAGCGTAGCCGACATGAATGGAACCACACTCGATGTCTTCGGGCACCTGGAGAACCGTCCGCGCTTCACTGCCCGCGGAACTTCTTTCAACGTGGCTTCCAGTCAGGAGAAGGTCGCACTCGCATGGCCGGAGATGTACGCCAATGATCCCGGCTTCGTACTACAGCGGCTCGCCGATGGCTTCGCAGACCGGACCGCGATCACGGTTCCCTACTCGGGAATGTACCTGCTTCACTTCTTTTGCGCGGCAAAGCACAGCGATGGTACGGAATCCGCTTCGTACGGTTTCCAGTTCAAAATCCACGGCAGCAGTGGCGACGCCAGAATCCTTTCCCAGAACAGCACGACCCGTATCAATCAGGACTGCTCTGTGGCGGTGGACGACCTTGTCTACCTGACGGCAGGTGAGGTCCTGAACGTTCGCTTCTACGGCTGGGGCTCCGGCACCCGTTGGGTGAGCGGCGACGGCGATGGGCGAGTCAACACTCTGGGAGCCGTCTACATGGGGGCCTGAATGCTCACCTACCCGTCCTGGTCCCCCCGACAGCTCGTGTCGGCTGCGGACCTCAATCCTTACCTGTTCGAGAACAACAAACAGCTCACCAGTCCCAGCGCATTGCGGGTAAAGGGCTTGGACTCTCTAGCCAGCTTCTCCGCTCGAACCGAAGTCAAGTGGGACGCATGGGACTTCCAGAGGCAAGGATGGACTTCACCGAATATGGTCAAGTTCCGTTGCCCTTCGGCCGGCACCTACTTCGTGACGACCAATCTGACCTTCCGCCCTCCGAGCGATATGGACGGCAAGAAGTCTGCGCAAGTAGATGCCATGATCGCCGTCCAGTTCCCGCAGGACGACAGCACGAACGATTTCCTCAAGTCTCTAAACACCACGAAGATTGTCGGTTCGTACCTCAGCGTTAACTGCTCCGGACTGGTTCACCTCCCCGAAGGGGCCTTCATATCCGTCCGCGTGACGGGCTGGGGCGGCGAGTGGACGAAGGCGACCTCCGAGAACAAGAACTCTTCAATGAACTCCTTCGCGGCGGTTCAAATCGCTCCCGACGCAATGGGGTTGGCAGGTTGAACACCACCACACTAATTCTCAACACCTTCGGCCTCTGCGGCATCCTCGCCACCATTATCGGCGGCTTCGTTGTCGTGCGAGCCACGAAGGAAGCCAAGACCGCCGAGGTCTGGAAGGCGGAGGCGGAAGCCCAAAAGGCTCGTGGAGACCGGCTGGAGCTGGACCTGACCGAGATCAAGGACCGCCTCAAGCGGATCGAGCAGGAGAACGCCCGCCTCATCCAGATCCTCACCGCGATCGACCCTGAACGACTGCTCGTTCTGCGCCGAACCGAATGAACTAACTATCCGTTGCCGGTTAGTTCACGCACAGGGCCGCCCACCAGGGCCGGCCCTTTTTTCATGCCCGAAAGGCGGAAACATGAGTCAGGTTACCCAGGTTCTATCCATAGCGAAGAACGAGGTCGGCTACCGCGCGGAACGCGCAGCCGGCGAGCGGCCGTCCGGCCACCAGAAGTACTCCCCACAGGTCCCCGGCCTTGAGTGGTCGAACTATCAGCCCTGGTGTGCAACCTGGACGAGTTGGGTCGCAATGAAGGCAGGCGTCGCCGATCTCTTCCCGCGCACCGCGAGCGTCTGGACCGCGATGGAGTGGTTCAAGCAGCGCTCCCGCTGGAGCGAATACCCCGCCATTGGGGCCCAGGTCATCTACGGCACCTCGGGCAGCACGCACACCGGCATCTGCTACGCGTACGACGAGAGTTACATCTACACCTACGAGGGCAACACCAGCCTCTCGAACGACGCGAACGGCAACGGCGTCATGGCACGGAAGCGTCTCCGCCGAGACTCCTACGTACACGGTTACGGCCTGCCGGAGTACACCGAGGGAATCGTCACCGCGGACCCGTCGAAGAAGGGCAAGACCGGCTTCACCTACGCGGCTACCGCCTCGACGCCGGCCTCCGGCTCGGGCGGCTCCACAGGCACCCCCAGTGGCAAGTACAAGGTGAAGAAGGGCCAGACCCTCGGAGCTGTCGCGGCCCTCCTCGGAGTCTCCCTTGCGGCCCTCCTGACGGCGAACCCCGACATCAAGAACCCTGACGTGGTCTACCCGGACCAGGAGATCAACGTCCCGGCGAAGCCCATCCCTCCGGCACCGACCGAGAAGCCGACAGCACCGCCGCAGAAGCCGGAGCCGTCCCCGCCTCCGACCACCGGGAGCACGTACACGGTCAACGAGGGCGACTCGCTCTCCTCGATCGCCAACCGCTTCGGGGTGAGTCTGGCCCAGCTCGTGAGCTGGAACGAGGGGCTGGCAGCCAACCCCCACCTGATCTACCCCGGCCAGAAGGTGAAGGTCCAGGCCGGTAAGCACGCGGGCACCACGACCGCGACGAAGGAGTCGAAGCCTCGTGAGCCGTTCCACCCCTCAAAGCCTGCTGCGCCTGCGGTTCAGAAGCCCTCACAGGATGACCGCCTGGCACGAATTGAGAAGGAGCTCCGAGAGGTCAAGGGCAAGCTCGATGAGGTCTCCGGAAAGCTCGACAAGCTGACGCCGAAGCCCGATCCGAAGCCGGTTGAGAAGCCGAAGCCGGACGTCGAGACCAAGCCCAAGGAGCCGAAGCCGGACGTGCCGGCTCCCATCCACCCCGAGGTCTCCAAGCCCACAGACATCCCCGTTGTCCCCCAGCTCGTTATCCCGGCCCCGGAGGTCGCTCATGTTTCGTAAGCACGTCGTGCGCCTGCTCGGCGCCCTGGCCGCCCTCACCCCCTGGCTGATCGTCCAGTTTCCGGACATCCCCTGGGAGGCCCTGATCCCGGCCTCGCTCGCACTGCTCGGTGGTGCCGAGGTTGCACAGCGGGTCGAGGACCGAAAGACCGAAACCGCGCTCTTCGAGCCGTCCCCCGAGGAGGCCGCTGCGGCAGCACACCTCAAGCTCGCCCTTTATGAAGCGGGGCTGGCAACGTCTCCCGGCACCTCGCGGGTGGAGGTATCTCCCCTCGGTCGTGAATGAACTAACTAACCCTGCTACATAGCATGGTACAAAATGCACAACAAAAAAGGCCGGGGCCCCGTCAGGGGCCCCGGCCTTTTTCAGTTGGTGAGAGGGTCAGTCCTTCCACGTTCCGTCGGACCACTTCTTGACCAAGACGGAAAAGCGGCCCTGCACGATGCGTGCGGGCCGCCTCTGTGGCATCTTGTCCGGACTCACAGGAGCCCAGCAAGCGGGTTAGCGCTCTCCTTCTGCGGAGGGCTGGTGGCTGCCCTCTTCGTCGCCGCCTTCCGCGGGGCCGACTTCCGTACTGGCTCGCTCGCCTTCTTGGCTGGCGGGCGTACAGCAGTGGCCTTCCTCTGCGCCGGTACGACGGTGAGCTTGGGCCTCTCCTCGACCTCTTCGTCCTCCTGGTGCTCGTTCTGCTCCTGGGCCTGCTGCACGGCCGGCCGCTCATGCTCCCGCGTCGCGTCCACGAACCTCACGACCACGGGCTTCGGGCCACCCTTGGCGGAGCCAGCCCGCTTCTCCATGACCACGTCGGGCATCTTCTCGATGGCGGCCTCCATGGAGTCGGCGTTGCCACGAGTGCCCAGGGACCGCAGGATCAGGGTCCGGGTCGCCTCGCCTCCGTAGCGGGTGAGGGATTCCCGGATGATCTGCTCGACCGACTTCATCTGTCGGCCGGTACCCTGCTGGGCCTCGTTGATCAGCTTCTCCGTGCACGCCATCGAGTACTCGATCATCGCGTGCGCGGCCTCCCACGCCTTGACGGAGATCACGGTCTTGCGCTCGGCGGCCACCAGGAGGCAGGCAATACGAAGCAGGTTCTCGTCACCGCGCTCGATGAAACACGAGACGGCCTCGGGCAGCGATGCCATGCGGTCATCGAACTCCGCGCGGTAAGCGTCGTGCCGCGCCGCCGCTTCGGGAGACAGCTCCATCTCCCGGGCCCTCTCCCGCGCCCAGCGGTAGGCCCGCGTCAGCGCCGGGGTCTCCTTCACCGCGTCGAGCGGCTTCTTGACGCTCGACGGAAGGGACTTCGACTGGTTGACCAAGAAGTGCGGGATGCGGTTGAAGGCACCTCCTAGGGCGAACTCAGGCTTGACGAGAGGCGCCCACCGACCCGGCTGGATGTGGACGTGGTAGCCGAGGAGGGGCACGTCGATCCTCTGCTCTTCCCTCTTGCCCCCCTTGCCCTTGGTCGTGTTGACGACCGCTTCGCCGTCCCAAGCGTTGATGAGCTGATCGTGGTAGGTGGCGTCACGGTTGGCCCTCTTGAGGACGGAGGCCCACTCGCCTTCCGCGATCATCACCCGACCGTCCCGGCCGTCCTCCGAGGTAAGTGACTCCTGCTCGACCTCGAACAGGGTGGTCACCAGGGAGGGCCCGGACGAAATTCCCTTGCGCATCCTGGTGCCGAGGAAGCTGCCGATGGACGGGTCAAGGATCGCTCGCGCCGTCGCCAGGGCGAAGCCCTTACGTCCCACCCTCGACCGCCCTACGAGCGCCGACCAGAAGGCGGTAGGCCGGCCGGAGGGCTGAAACACCTTTCCAGCTACCGCAGCAGACCAAAGAGACAGGGTTGCGGCGTAGACCCCGATCGGGTCCGCCTCCGTGTGCGGCATGGCCGCCGCAACGGCCTTGCCCAGGGGGCCGTACTGCATTGCCTTGAACGTGGTCACTTTTGCTTCTCTCCCCTTAAGCCGCGACGGCCGCGACGGAACCGAACAAGTCTTCGAAGTAGGCCGCGAACTTATCGCCGTGCTCCTGGCACAGGTCGTAGCTCGCCGAGCCTATAGCAAGCTCAATAACGCCCGCCTGCTCTCTACCCTTTACGGAGCAGGCGTCACATACGACGCTCTCAACCACTTTCCTAGCCATCTGTCCTCCTATGACCGATAGGGCATGGCCAAAGGGCCGTCCTTTCGGACGGCCCTGACCAAAAACCATCGGTTCGCTATGCGTTCGACTTCTCTGCGTGGACGCGATAGGCGTACCGACCGAACGGCGTGATGAACTCATCGGCGTCGATGAACTCGAAGTTCCGAAGCCTCGCCGACGAGGTCCCGAGCCCCTTAATTTTTCCGTTCTTGACCGGGATGTCTCCGGTGAGCTGACCAAGCACCTTGAGGTTGAAGGCAGTCAAGGACTCGATACGCTCCATGAGCGTCATGTCCGCGATCTTGTGCGTCCGCTCGCACCCGGACCCCTCGCGCTTCGCCCAGTTCTTCTCTCGCCCCTCGGGAACGGGCAGCTCCTTGTAGTGGTTGGCTGCTTCCTCCTCGCTCACGATCAGTGCCGCGTCGTTGGATGCTGCTACTTCACGCTCGATGGCGCTCGGCTGCGGCGCCTGGCCGTTGGCGAGGGTCGTCCGGTACGCCTGCTGTACGTCCAAGGGGATGCGCCCACGGTCGGACAATGTGTATCCCTGCGCCTTGGCCCAGGCCCGAACGGCCTTCGCGTCCAAGGCATCGTCGTCCCCAACCGAAGGGCGGGCCGCGGGGCGGCCGGCCTGGACCTGGTGGTGCCCCACGCGCCGTCCGGCAACCATGTAGGGGGCGAGGAGTTCACGCAGCTTGCCTGCGTTCTCGTCAGTCAGGTCGATCTCGTACAACGTCCCGTCGATCCCGAACTCAACCGTTCGGATCTCGTAGGGGTCGGTGGATTCGGCACCATCGAGGTCGTCAATGTAGGTCGTGATCTGCTTCGTGGCCATGTCCGTATCCCTCTGTCCGTCCGATCGTGTTTCGATCAGCCATGACGAAGGGCCCGGCCGAAGCCGGGCCCTCATCAAAGCCACCGAAGCCGGTTAGCCGTAGTTCTCCGTGTGCTCTCCTTGCGTTGGGCTGGGGTGTTCGATGTCGGGGCCGAGGCAGGAGGGGACCGTGCACCAGTGCAGCCCCGCGAAGGTGGCGCCGCCCCAAGCCACCAGGGCACCAGCGGCCAGTCCTCGGGCGAGCGCGTTGAACGCCTTCGCGGTCTCTCCGCGCTTAGCCGACCGGAACTGCAACACGTCGCCCTGCGACCCGACGACCGTGGCGGACTCCGCCGCGATTCGGATCAACTCCTCGGGCGAACGGGAGCCGAGCTCCATCATGTGCAGCGGGACCGCCACCCGAAGCGACTCGACCAGGACCACGTTTTCGGCTGCGGCCTCCATCACTGCGGCTTCCCCGCCTTGACCCACTCGTGGTGCCAGTGCTCAGGGTCGAGGGAACGGCCGGCCTGCTCGCTCGCCTTGGCCCAGGCCGCATGGCTCTCCGGGTAGTACACCCGCCAGTCGTCCACGAACCGCATCGCCCAGCCGAGAGCTTCGAGCCGCTCCAAAAGGTCTGCCTCGACAAGGGAAGGGCGGCCGTGCGAGTCGTAGACCCACTTCTTCGATCCGGGGGCAGAAGCTCGCCAAGAGTCGGAAGCGTTGCGGATCACCGTCTGTTCAGTCGGCCGCATCTTAGAGCCCCACTTCCGTCGGCTCAGCTGCGAAGAACTTCATGAAGACCGGCTTGATCGCTGCCCTGCGTGCTCGCTTCTCGGGGCGGCTCAGTGTCCCCGGCAACACGGCAACCGCTCGGTCGATTAGGAGGTGCGGCGAGCGATTACGGATGTGCACGGCACACCTCTCGCAGGCGGCCCACCCCTCCGAATACACCTTCGTGACACCGCCCACTATCTCTACGATCGCCTTACGGGTGCGGAAGGCAGTTTCAGGGTGGTCGGATGAGCAGAAGTCACAGATGCCTTGCACCCGTTCGGCATTCACGGGCACTGGCGCGGGCTCGTGGTCCCACTCCTTTCCAATCCAGGCCGGGTGTGCGTATCGAAAGCCGAAAGCGTCGACCCTAGGGTTCAACGGAGTGCAGCAGGTGTCACACATCATCGGTTCGGACAGCATCACGCGTCAGCCTCCACGGGGGTAAGAACGATCTGCTGTCCGTTGTCGAGCACGTAGACCAGTTCGTGACCCGCGCTCAGCTCCAGCTCGATTTCTGCGACGTCCTCGACAGTCAGGCCAAGGCGGGGAAGACGACTGTTCGTCATGCGGCCACCCCATCCAGGATCAGTTCGGTACGGCAGTCCAGGAAGGCCGACACCGCTTCCTTCACGAGCATTTCCGCCACTGCGGTCGGGCAGTGGTATCCGTTAGCGGCCGTGCCGCACATCTCCCAGACCCGTTCCATGTGCGTCATCCGCTCCCTGTGCCTCAGGTAGTGCGCGGCCTCTTCCGCTTCCGCGCGCACCGCCGCACGGTCTTGTTCGTACGACTTCATGCGTCCCACTCCTTGTGTTCCTTCCTGGTGTCGGTCAAGAGTCCTTAGAGACTCAAAGCCAGGGGCTCACATTCCAACTTGAGCCCCTGACGTTCAGCCGCTAAGCGTCAGTAGTCACGGACGAAGTGCCAGGTACCTGCACCCTCATAGAGCGCTGTCTCACCGCAGATCAGCCGTTCCGCAGCCTCGCTAACTGCGATAGCCCGCATGTGACTGTGGTACTGCTTCGGGAGTTCGTCCCAGTAGTGGTCTTCCTCTTCCAGGATGTATGCGGCGTAGGCATTCTCCTCCGGCCCTATCTCCTCCGTGACGGTTCCAATGAACCGGTCTTGGCACGTCTCGTAGAGGTCTGCGACCTCTACCTCTCCGTGGAAGTGACGAACGATCACCGCCGGAAAATCATCCAGCGCAAGCGCGATCAGATGGAGGTTTTCCAGAGACTCGTACTCGCCGAGTTCGAGCCCGCCGAAGTCGTCGTAGTCGTGAATCGCGAACTCTTCCGCCCCAGGAATCGGGGAGGCGTCCAACATGAGCTGGATCTCATGACCAATCGAGTCGGGGTCCTGCGTGGCATCGATCCACTCTCCATGCAAGATGCCGTTGTTATATGAGGCGAGGCAGGCGGCGTAAATCTGGTGCATGGTTAGCGAACCTTCCAAACATCCTTGAGAGGGATTACGTTCATGTCGTACGAGCGTTCAACAGGTGCCGTGTCGTATGAGCCTTGAATGACCACGTGTGTGATGTTGTCGCGCTTCATCTTTGGTGCGCCGTAGATGACTCCCCGGATGGTTCCGGTGAGCTTGTATCCGAACATCGAGCGGTATTTGACACGCATACCAATTTGAACGCCTGCCGGGGTTACCATCCCGACCACCACGAGCGAACCTCTTCCGGGTCTTCCTCGTAGTTCTCTCGGATCACCTCATCAAGCGAAGTGTTCGGGTTTTCGAGGATGTGCATAACGGCATTCACGACCATGTTCATGAGGTCCTGATCACGTTCCGACCCTGCAAGCTCTTCCGCTACGAGATCCACGCCAGCGTTGACCGCCGAAGAAATGTCTTCCCGCGTCCAGACGTAAACCGTTTTACGGGAGCCCGGCCGCATCGCTCCGGCGCCCATCTTCACGGCGTCCGAGCGTCCGAGGACTTCGAGAGCTGTCCCACGGCCGGCCTGGGGCTCCTGGTGCATCAGTGTCATTTTCTTACTCCTCTTCCCATGCGGGCAGGAGGCATCCCGTCCGCGCGTCATTCCAGCCATAGATTGCGAGCGGTCCGGGCTCTCCTCGATCCTGCTCCACCATCTGAAATGGCAGATCATTCACGCAGTGGTCGACCATGTAGCGGTGAGCGACCTCATAAGCAGCCGGGCCATTCGAACCGGCCGCTACTACGGTCCAGCTACTTTCGTCCCACTCCGTAAGCTCAAACTCGAATGACCACGTTTCGCATTGATCGTGGGCACCGCACTCAAGTACGTACAGACCCGCCGCAGTCTGTTCGAGATCGTCCACCTTCACGGTCGCTTTCATTTCAGCGGCCCTCAATCCACGTACCGCTTTCGTCCATACGGGCACTCCCGACCAGGAATCCAGCCGCGTCACTGCGCCCCTTCATGGGCACGTAGATGCCCACGTGGTCTCCCTTCACGTACTCGATCGACCCGCGATAGCTGCCAGCCTGACGACGGCTGTACTCGCAATACGGAAGCCGGACCTGTACCCGCATCCCGTAGACCAGCCGTTCGCGGTTCATTTCGTTAAGGTGAATCGTCTTCATGACTTACCCTTTCGTTCGCACTCTCGCCTGTCTGAGAGTCCATAGCCGCGCCCGCATGTCACATTCCAACTTGCGGACCCGACTAAAGGCCATCAGCTATGCAGCCATTCGGTAGGGGTAGCGAGCCCTGGAGCACTTGACGCAAGCCCGCATCATGACTTTCACTTCTGCGACGCTTGCATACGATCCGGAATGCTTGAGCGTGTCGACGTAGACACTCAAGCAATCGCAGTCGCCTTCGGCGTAATCTTCTGTGCAACCCCAGCAGAGCGCACTACCCTTTTCCGTCTTCAACCACTCATCACAGTGCAAGCACTTCTGATATCCGAGATGCCCCATCGCATCTTCCACGTCACATGATGAGCAGTTAGAGCAATGCGGGACCTCTGGCATGTTATTGATGACATCCCCAGGCTCAACACCCGTGGGCAAGGTGTATTGGTCCGCAATCATGGTGCATGCGTTATCCCACTCCAGCTCCGACAACCGCTCATCATCGAGAATGGGATACCCTGCCAGCTTGTTGGATATCTGGCGCGCGATCCTCAGTCCTCGGATGTCGCCAGCATCGAAGGCAACCAGGCCGCGCCAGTCCCAGTGTTCGACTCCGGCCGCTTCAAAGGCCGCGTGCGCGGCCTCTGCGTTGACCCTGATCACGTTCTCTCGGCAGTCGCAGTTGTAGTAGCCCCCCGAATTCCAATCAGACAGGGGTGACCCGTCCGAGTCTTCGATGAGCCCGAACCCCTTGGCTACGGTGAGACCTTCCGCGCTGTCGCGCATGTCCCACATGCCATACATTCCGAACTCCCCGCCACCATAGGTGTGCGGCGAACGCTCGGCATACTCACGGGCAAATCGACTAATGCGGAATCCCTTACGGGGTGAGTCGTCCGCAATCTTTTCCATGGTTGCTCCCTTATGTTCCTCGCTATGAGCTAGCGAGCCATAGCCAGTCTCACATTCCAACTTGTGAGCCTGACTAAGGCGCTCTAGGTCACCTGACACCAGTCAGGCAGGCGTTACCCCTGCCATCCTCGATGCGCTCGCCAGACTGCCGACAAAGGCCATCGGTGAAGCCATCGTTAAACGTCGCTACTGCATCGGCCTTGATCGCCGTTGCTGCATAGGTAAATCCCCCCGCAAACGCCAGGGAGGAGAACACCAGCACACACGCTATGAGTACAGCTCTGTCGCGCATCATGTACGCCCCTCTCGCTTGTTCTGAGTGCCGTACTGTCACTCACCCCCACACATCCACCCTCAGGCGCTTAGAGACGCACTGCGGGCCGTTGCTCATGGCTTTGGTCCTGTGCGCTGGATACGTCGTATCGATTGGGTGTGTGAGAGTCAATCTCAGTAGTGCATTGATCTATCCATGCCGGGGCGATCACATCCCGCTATCCGCTCACTCTCCTATGACGTACTCCGAACCACGCTGCATCACATGCAGATATAGGGACGGGCGCTCTAGGTTCATCCCGGTTATTCGCTTCACCGGGTGTGGCCTATGTGATGTTCCTAGTCGGTTTCCCTGCAAGCCCTAGGGGCTCTTACACAGGGACCTGGTCCTAGTACCTAGGTTGTGGTCCGTACTGCCTTTGGGAGCCGTTCCTAGCGCTCCTGTCGCGGCCCTGACGCCCGGATTCAGATTCAGGCCCCGTATCCACACCCCGCTTAGCGGGTGGGTCTCGGTTGGCCTTTCCGGTCGGTGTCTCGCTGACAAGAAGAACACTGTCACACTCCAACCTGACTGTCCACCTCATGTACGCGTCAAGACTATGTATCACTCTTTGCATCAACACACCTCAAGCCCTTGATATCAAAGGAGACGCACGCGAAACCACAAAGCCTATCGAATGTCAATAGCGAAACGGATGATAACCGTCACACAAACAGGCCGGTCGATGCACAGTGGATACGGCCTGTCTATGTGGAAACACTACAATGAATAGCCTTGCCCTCTAGCGACTCCCTACAGAATGCACCTTCCTAGAAGCCTGCACCCAATAGTGATGCAATACACATCTCCACAACCCTCTAGCGCATTCCGATGTGTGCTATCGCGTCACTAGAGCGTGACCCTTACCACTCCGTATCGATACTTGGCGACACTGGGCACGGAGCGTGCACCTCGTAACGATCTGTATGGGCACGAATACCTACCGATTACAGTCAGTTCATTCATTCTCAAAAGATATTGGGCGCTAGCTGAAATGCAGCCAGAGATATTGCGCATTCGCCCACCACCTAATGAATGAACTAACCCACACACATGCAACGCATATACATACGGGGGTAATACCTGTGCATTCATTCAAAGGACCCACCAGGGGTGCCTTCCTTCGATCGTGTACAGGTATGAACTAACTGACGGCCCCCTGCGGGTCCGCCGGCCTAGGACCCTTAAGGCCCTCCCACGGCCTCTAAGTCACCTTTGGGTGGCCATTCAGAGCGTTTCCGAGGTGATGGCAGCTCTCTAACCTCACCAGCGCTTCAAATCAGCATTCAAATCATGTGATCCGGATCTCATTCGGGGAGCTTGGCGTCCTGCCGGCCGCTCAAAGACACCGACATTTCTTGTGAGGGGGTTATATACCCCCGAGCAGTGGGACGAGGCGCGAGGCCGGCGCCGAGATGGTCACCCAGCTCGCCTCCCCGCCCCACCCAAGACGGGGGCGGAGGTTGCAGCATCACCCATGAATGAATGAACTAACTGCCACACAAACGTTGATACAAAGTTGAGCCTCGTGAGTATCGAAACCCTTCTCGCAAAGATCATCTTTGGCTAACATCGGGCTATGGAACTCGGTGAACCCATGGCGATAGGTGGTAGGTCCCTCCCCCAGCCGGCCTGTGAGGAGCGCAGCGCGGCAGACGTGTTCCTGCTGAACACGCTCGCCAACATCGCGGCGTGGCGAGCTGCTGAGGGGGCTTCCAAGGTCGAGGAAGGCGCCCAGGACGAGGTTGCGGTGCGGCTGACCCCTCAAGAGTTCGAGCATGTGATGAGGCTCCTCGCGGGGGACGGTTCCGGCCTCTCCAGGGGCATCTTGGAGGCTGTCACGGACCCCGAGCAGGAGCGTCTAGGCGACGTTTCCGCAGGTGAGTGGGTGTCTCTGCCTCTCCCGACCTCTCATGATGTACTGTCGGAGCCACATTCGTGGCGCCGGTCCTCATGGGCCTGGACCCCAACCTCGCGATCATGATGTCCGGCGTCGCCACGGTCATCTTCCTGCTCGCCACCAAGGGCCGGGTGCCCAGCTATCTGGGCTGCTCCCTCTCCTTCGTCGGCGTCGCGGCCGCGATCCGGGCCACCGGGGGCACCAGCGCCACCGTCACCGGCGCGGTCTTCGTCGTCGGCATCGTGCTGTTCGCGGCGGGCCTGGCGGTGCAGCGGTTCGGCGCACGGATCATCCATGCCGCGATGCCGCCGATCGTGACCGGCGCGGTGGTCATGCTGATCGGCTTCAACCTGGCGCCGGTCACCGCGGCCACCTACTGGCCGCAGGACCAGTGGACCGCGCTCCTGGTGATGTTCTTCACCGGGCTCGCCGTGGTCTGTCTGCGCGGCTTCTGGTCCCGGGTCGCGATCTTCCTCGGCCTGCTCTTCGGCTACGGCATCTCCTGGCTCTTCGACCGCGTCTTCGGCAAGATCCACTCCGTTCCGGGCGCGGGCGAGGCCACCGACCACTGGCGGCTCGACCTCTCCGGCGTCGGCCGGGCCGACTGGATCGGCCTGCCCTCCTTCCACGCCCCGCACTTCGAGTGGTCCGCCATCCTGGTCGCCCTCCCCGTGGTGATCGCGCTGATCGCCGAGAACGCCGGACACGTCAAGGCCGTCGGCGAGATGACCGGCGACGACCTCGACGACAAGCTCGGCACCGCGATCGCCGCGGACGGCGCCGCCTCGATGCTCTCCACCGCCGTCGGCGGCCCGCCCAACACCACCTACTCCGAGAACATCGGCGTCATGGCCGCCACCCGCGTCTACTCGACCGCCGCCTACTGGGCCGCCGCCGGGTTCGCGCTGCTCTTCGGCGTCTGCCCCAAGTTCGGCGCGATCGTCGCGGCCATCCCCGGCGGCGTCCTCGGCGGCATCACCGTCATTCTGTACGGCATGATCGGCCTCCTGGGCGCCCAGATCTGGATCAACGCCAAGGTGGACCTGCGCAATCCGCTGAACCTGGTCCCGGCGGCCGCGGGCATCATCATCGGCATCGGCGGCGTCACCCTGAAGTTCACCGACGACTTCCGCCTCAGCGGGATCGCCCTCGGCACCATCGTGGTCATCACCGGCTACCACGTGCTGCGCGCCCTGGCCCCGGCCCATCTGAAGGAGCAGGAGCCGCTGCTCGACGAGGGCACGTCGTCGTACGACGACGGCAGCGGCGAGGGCGGCGCGGCCGCGGGGGCTCAGCGCGCCAAGTCGTAGGCGTAGTCGGGAGTGAAGCTGCCCGCCGTGCCCCGGCAGCCGTCGGACTCGCCGGGCACCTTCACCCACAGATAGGCGTCGATGCGCGCCTCGCCCGTGTGCGTGGTCGGGGTGCGTCCCAGCGCCCGTCCGGCCGGGTCGCACCACTCCCCGCCGGGCGGCGCGCCTTTGCCGTTGCGGCTGGTGTCGATCACCGCGCCCAGCCGCGCGGGACCGCCCAGCGCCTTGAGCACCCGCCGCGCGTACGCCACTTCGTCCGAGGTGCGGTGGAAGTTGGAGACGTTGGTGAAGATGCCGTCGCCGCTGGTGGCCGCGCCCGCCGCGCGCAGCAGCCCGGCCATCTCCCCGGCGTCGCGCCATCCGGAGTGGCCCGCGTCGAAGTACACCCTGGCCCGGGCGTCGGTGCTATGGATCGCCCGCCCCGCCCTGGCCAGCGAGGCGAACCGGGCGGCGCGCTCGCCCTCGGAGAGGCAGTCCGACTGGGCGATCGCGTCCGGCTCCAGGACCACGATGACCGGTGAACGCCCGAGCCCCGCCGCGAAGTTCCCGATCCAGGTGTCGTACGCCTCAGGGCTCGGCGCACCGCCCTGCGAGGCGCCGCCGCAGTCCCGGCCGGGAATCGCGTAGGGGACGAGCACCGGCACCCGCCCCTGTCCGGCCGCCGCCGAGGTCACCGCCCGCACCTCGCGCGTGATCGCGCCGGGGTCGTACTCGGTGAACCAGACCGCCGTGGGCTGGTCCGCGATCCGCCGCTCGATCAGCGACCGGCGGGGGTCGTCGGGGTGGTCCCGCACCCAGTCCAGGACCTGCGAGTCGGGCGAGCGGTAGAGCGCGGCGGAGACCGCCGCCCGCGACGGCGACGGGGTGGCCGAGGGCTTCGGGGCGAGGGACGGCTCGGCCGGGCGCGGGGTCTCCCGCGGGCGTGACGGCGTCGCGGATACCGAGGGGGGCACGGCGGGCAGGGTCACCGTGGCGGCCGAGGCGGTCGCCGTGGGCCGGGCCGTGTCGTCGCCCCCGCCCCCGAGGGCCGCCAAGGCGCCCGAGACCGCGCCGGCGGCCACGACCGCGCAGGCCAGCCCCACCATGGCGGCACGCCGCACGGCCGAGCGGCGCGCGGCTCTGTCGTCCCGGCGCCTACGCGCGCGTGACGGCGGTGTTCCCGGCACCGTGAACTCCCCTCCCCCAAGGCCCCGATGGCCGCGTGTTCACCCGTTCCGGGGAAGCCCCGGGCCCGGCGGCGTCCCGGAAAGCGCGGTGCTGGGACGCTGCCCTCATGGTGCTGATCGAACAGCGGGCAGGTGGCACGGAGCTCTCCGGAGCGTCGGTGGACACCGTAGCGGCGCGGATGCGGGCGCTGCGCGCGAGCCTGCCGCCCAAGGACGGCCTGGCCGTCTTCAACCGGGTCTATCTGGCGGTCACCGAGGAGATCGGCCGGTCCCTCACCCGGGGGGCGTTCGACGACTCTCGGTCAGCGGCGACGCTGGACGTGCTCTTCGCCGGGCGGTATCTGCGGGCGGTGGACGCGGTGGCGGCGGGGCGGCGGCCGCCCGCCTGCTGGCGGCCGCTCTTCCAGTACCGGCGCCACCCGGGCGTACGCCCCCTCCAGTTCGCGCTCTGCGGCATCAACGCCCACATCGGGCACGACCTGGCGCTCGCCGTCGTCGACAGCTGCCGCGCCCTGGAGTGCGAGCCGGACGGGCTTGAGCGGGACTTCGAACGGGTCGGCGACACCCTGGTGGCGCTGGAGGAGCGGGTGCGCGAGGAGCTGATGCCCGGGCCCGATCTGCTGGAGGTCGCGGACCCGCTCACGCACCTGCTGGCGTCGTGGAGCCTGGAGCGGGCGCGCGACGCGGCCTGGTCGTCGGCCCGGTTGCTGTGGAAACTGCGGGAACTTCCCGACCTGTCCCGGGAGTTCAGAGAGCGGATGGACGCGGGTGTCGGCCTGGTGGGGCGGTGCCTGCTGACGCCTTACGCGGCCCCTGCTTCGGCACGAGGAGTTCACTCATGGCTATCCGGCTCGGACTCGGCCTTCCGCAGATGAAGCGGTACGACATCGGGCGGGACATTCCCATGGTCGCCCGCGAGGGCGAGTTGACCACCATCGCCCCCTCCGAGGTCGGCCCCAAGCCGGCCCGGCCGATCCCGGTGTACCTCGCGGCGGCGGGCCCGGGGGCGGTCCGCCGGGTGGTGGACCGGGCGGACGGCTGGATGCCGGTGGCCCAGGGCGCGGACCAGCTCGCCAGGGCATGGACGGAGCTGCGGGAGCCGGCCGCCGAGCGCGGCCGGGAGCGCGCGACAGAGGTGTGCGTCCGCGTGAACGCGCGGTACAGCCCGAAGCCGTACGAGGGCGCCGACCGCCCCCCGTTCGCCGGCAGCGCCGCGCAGATGGTCGAGGACCTGGTGGCCCATGCCCACGAGGGCATAGGCGAGTTCCTGCTCGACCTCCAGGGCACCACGCGCGACGCGGAGGAGCTGAAGGACGTGACGGCGGAGGTGTACGGGCTGGCGCGCGCGGCGGGGCTGTAGACGGACGGGCTGCGAACGGACGGGCCACGAACGACCAGGCTGCGAACGAACAGGCTGCGAACGAAAAGGCTGCGAACGAAAAGGGGCCCGGGAGCGAAAGCCCCGAGCCCCTGCCGTCATCGGCCGTCATCGGCCGCCGGTGGCCGTCAGTCCTCCGGCAGCTCGACCGGGGCGATCTCGTCGTACAGGTCGCCCGGGCCGGGGTTGGTGCCGTCCGTCGCGCCGCCGAGGTGGTGCATGACGCCCCACACCGCGTTCAGCGCGGTCTGCACCGCGCCCTCGGCCCAGCCCGCCGTCCAGGAGATGTCGTCGCCCGCGAGGAAGATGCCCCGCTTGTCCTCGGGCAGCGAGTCCTGCATGAAGTGCGTGAACAGACGGCGCTGGTAGCGGTAGTGGCCCGGCAGGTTCGCCTTGAACGCGCCCATGAAGTAGGGCTCGTTCTCCCACGACACGGTCACCGGGTTACCGATGATGTGCTTGCGGATGTCGACCTTCGGGTAGATCTCGCCGAGCGACTTGAGCATGACCTCCATGCGCTCACTCGCCGACAGCGGCAGCCACTTCAGGCTGTCGTCGCACCAGGTGTAGGAGAGGCAGATGACGGCGGGCCGGTCCGGCCCGTTGTCGAGCAGGTAGGTGCCTCGGGTCATCCGGTCCGTCAGCGTCATCGACATGACGTCACGGCCGGTCGGGTTTCCCCTGTCGTCGACGGCCTTGTCCAGCCAGAACGGCCGGTCCACCGGCACGAAGAGCTTGGAGCTCTCCATGTAGTGGGTGCGCTCCATCGCCGTCCAGTGGTCGATCGGGAAGAGCGAGTCGTCGCACGCGATCTTGGAGAGCAGCATCCAGGACTGCGCGGTGAAGATCGCCGCACGGTAGGTGCGGATGTCTCCGGACGCGTCGGTCACCGTGATCCGGTTGCCCGCGGTGCGGGTCAGCCGGGTCACCGCCGGACGCGGCGTGCCCTCGTGCAGCGAGGAGAGCGAGGTGCCCTGCGCCCAGTGCACGATCTTCTCCGGCTCGCGCTCCCACAGCCGCAGCGGCAGCTGCTGGGAGCCGCCGACGATGCCGCGGTGGTGGTCGTCCGCCTCGGTGTAGACGACGCGCAGGATCTCCAGGATGGAGTTGGGGAAGTCGGTGTCCCAGCCGCCGGTGCCGAAGCCGACCTGGCCGAAGATCTCGCGGTGGCGGAAGGACTTGAAGGCCTCCGACTTGCAGAGGAACCCGTAGAAGGTCTCGTCGTCGAGCTTCTCGACGAGCTTGGCCCAGATCTCGCGGATGCGCGGGACGTCCCGCTCGCGCATCGCCGTGTTCATGTCGGAGAAGTCGGCGCCCTCTTCCAGACAGGCGTTCCACGCGGCGGACACATCGCGGTAGACCTGCGGGAGGTCGGCGATGGTCTCGGCGTAGTGCGTCTCGCCCTTGAGGTCGACGACCGTCGAGGGGGTGGCCTCGGCGAGCGGGTTCGGGAACGGCTCGGTGACCAGGCCGACGAGGTCGATGTAGTGCTGGAGCGCCGTCGAGGAGGGCGGGAAGCGCATCGCGCCCATCTCGGCGGTCAGACCGTCCGTGCCGGGCCCGTCGAACTCGACGGTGCGCAGCCGCCCGCCGATCTGGTCGGCCTCGTACACGACGGGCTTGAGGCCCATCTTCATCAGCTCGTACGCGGAGATGATGCCGGACAGACCGCCGCCGATGACGGCGACCTCGGTGCCGTGCTCGGTCGCGGGTATCTGACCGAGCCCGGCCGGGTGGGCCAGGAAGTCGTCGTACGCGTAGGGGAAGTCCGGACCGAACATGGTGATCGGCGGCTGGCCGTCGGTGTGCGGGACAGCGGTGGGCACCGTGGACGTCATGGGGTACGGACTCCTTGCACAGTACGAGGGGGGGTGGGGGCGGCCGGAAGGGTCCGGGTCAGACGAGGGAGGTGTAGAGGCCTGGGCGGCGGTCCCGCAGATACGGGTTGTCGGCGCGCGAGGCGGCCAGGAACTCGGGGTCGGCGTCACCGACGACCAGTTCGGCCTCGCGGCCCGCGCGGGCCCGGGCGGTGCCGTCGGGCCCGGCCAGACAGCTCAGCCCGACGAACTCGAACTCGCCCTCGGGGCCGGTCCGGTTGACGTACGCGATGTACATCTGGTTCTCGAAGGCGCGCACCGGCACCACGGACTCGGCGACGAACTGGAAGGGGTGCATCTGCGCGGTGGGCACCAGGAGGAGGTCGGTGCCGGCCAGCGCGTGCGCCCGGACGTTCTCGGGGAACTCCACGTCGTAGCAGATCATCATCCCCAGCCGCAGCCCGTTCAGCTCGGCCTGGACGACCTGCTGGTCGCCGGGGGTGAACCACTCCTGCTCGAAGCAGCCGAAGAGGTGGGTCTTGCGGTAGTTCGCCAGGCGCTGCCCGTCGGCGTCGATGAGCTGGGCCGAGTTGTAGACGGTCTCGCCGTCCCGCTCCGGGTAGCCGTAGAGCACCGCGAGCCCGTGCCGCACCGCGATCTCGGCGACTGCCCGCGCCCCGGGCCCGTCGGCGGCCTCGGCGAGCTTGGGCACGTCGTCCCCGATGGCGTAGCCGGTGAGGAACATCTCGGGACACACGACGAGCCCGGCCCCGGTCGCCGCGGCCCGGCCCGCCGCCTCGTCCAGCACCTTCAGGTTCGCGGCGACGTCACCCGGACGGCCGGAGCTCTGGAGCAGGGCGGTGCGCAGCGGCGGCATGGCAGACCTCGGGGGCGTAAGGGGGTGAGGGGGTCGCCTATGACGGTACGTTCCGGCCTTCGGCCCGGACAAGGCGCGACCGTTGCGCGCCGGAGGATCTTTCATTGCGCGTCAGGGGCCCTCGGCGGCGATTCGTTGCGTGGCGTTGACGTGGCCCTTACGCCTCGGGGTGTACCCGAGGGCCCACTCCCCCGCCGTACGGCGGAGGCGGTCCCTCCTCGGGTGCGATGCGGCGGGCCCGGCGGCGGCGGGAAGCTGAGTGCGCCCGGAGGACCCGGGCGCCGCGCAGCACGACCGCTTCGGAGGACCCGCAATGAACCGTCCCGCCCTCTCCCGCACCCGTACCCGCACCCTGGCGCCGGCAGCGGCCCTGCTGATCGGCGCGGGCGCGGCCGGGTCGGCGGTCGCCTCCGACAACGGGGCCGGGCGGGGCGCGCCGCGTGAGGCGGCCGCGCTGACGGGGACGGCCAAGCTCTACCGCCCGGCCGGGGACGACATCACCTTCTCCTTCGACGCGCATCTGGCCGCGAAGGACAACAAGGACCCGGAGAAGGCGTTCGGCACGTTCACCTGGCGGCACGTCTTCCCGGACGGCCGGACCGGGACGGCCAAGGCGAAGGTCGACTGCCTGATCACCGGCGGCAGGGTCGCGGTGGTGACCGGAATCGTCACCGAGAGCGACACCCCGTTCACGGGCAAGCGCCTCGGTGTCTCCGTCAGCGACCAGGGCACGCACGACCGGCTCGGCTACAGCTGGATCGGCTCGGAGGACGAGGCGACCAAGAAGCTGCCCAAGTGCATGAGCGCCGCCCCCTTCGAGAAGGTGAAGGCGGGCACCAGCGACTTCCATGTGCTGCCGTGGCAGGTCCCGTACAACTAGGGCCCGACCTCCCCGGTCAGGCGGGCGAGCCCGACGAGAACCGTCTGAGCAGCGGAGAGAGCACCAGGACCGACTTCGTCCGCTCCACGTACGGCTCGCCCGCGATCCGCTCCAGGACCCGCTCGAAGTGGCGCATGTCCGAGGCGAAGACCTGGACGATCGCGTCCGCCTCACCGGTGACGGTGGAGGCGGACACGACCTCGGGGTACCGCTCCAGGCCGCGCCTGATGGCGTCGGGCGAGGTGTTGCGGCGGCAGTAGATCTCAATGAAGCCCTCGGTCTCCCAGCCGAGCGCCGCGGGGTCCACCCGGACGGTGAATCCGGTGATGGCCCCCTCGGCGCGCAGCCGGTCCACGCGCCGCTTCACGGCGGGCGCGGACAGGCCGATCAGCGAGCCGATGTCGGCGTAGGAGCGGCGGGCGTCTTCAGCGAGCGCGTGGACGATGCGCTCGTCGAGGTCATTGAGTCGCACTGCGGGTGGATCACTTCTCTGCGGATACGGTGTCCGTGGCCGTGGCCAGTCGGGAGCGGCGGATGCCGTATCCGAAGTAGATCACGAGACCGACGGCCATCCAGACTCCGAACACGGTCCAGGTGGACGTGCCGAGGCCCTTCATCATGTAGATGCAGAAGAAGAAGCCGAGAATCGGGCAGAGCCAGCCGAGCGGGGCGCGGAAGGTGCGCGGCATGTCCGGGCGGGTCCTGCGCAGGACGATGACGGCCACGTTGACCAGCGCGAAGGCGAAGAGCGTGCCGATGCTGGTGGCGTCGACGAGGTCGCCGAGCGGGACGGCCGCGGCGAGCACACCGCAGAAGAGCGACACGATGACCGTGTTGGCGCGGGGGGTGCCGGTCTTCGGGTGGACCTTGCCGAAGACCTTGGGGACCAGGCCGTCGCGGGACATCGAGAACAGGATGCGGGTCTGGCCGTACAGCACGGTCAGCACCACGCTGGCGATGGAGATGACGGCGCCGGCGGCGAGCAGCGTGCCCCAGAAGGCCTGGCCGCTGACGTCGTTCATGATCGCGGCGAGAGTCGCCTCGCTGCCCTCGAAGGTGCTCCACTTGCGGGCGCCCACGGCGACGGCGGCGACCAGGACGTACAGCGCGGTGACGATGATCAGCGAGAGCATGATCGCGCGCGGCAGGTCGCGCTGCGGGTTCTTGGCCTCCTCACCGGCGGTGGAGGCGGCGTCGAAGCCGATGTAGGAGAAGAAGAGCGAGGAGCCCGCGGCGCTGACACCCGCCATGCCCAGCGGCATGAAGTCGGAGTAGTTGCCGGACTTGAAGCCCATGATGCCGATCGAGCAGAAGAGCACCAGGGTGACGATCTTCACCGCGACCATGATGGTGTTCGCGCGGGCCGACTCGCGGGCACCGCCGAGCAGGAACACCATCGCGAGCAGCACGACGATCAGCGCGGGCAGGTTGAATATCCCGCCGTCGCCGGGCGGCGCGGAGAGCGCGTCAGGGATGGTGACGCCGATGGTCCCGTCCAGGAGCTCATTGAGGTACTGGCCCCAGCCGACGGCCACGGCCGCGACCGAGACGCCGTACTCCAGGATCAGGCACCAGCCGCAGATCCAGGCGACGAGTTCGCCCAGCGTTGCGTACGCGTACGAATACGAGGAGCCCGCGACGGGGATGGAGCCCGCCAGCTCGGCGTAGGAGAGCGCGGAGAACAGCGCGGTGAGCCCGGCGAGGACGAACGACAGGGTGACCGCCGGTCCGGCCTCGGGGACGGCCTCGCCCAGGACGACGAAGATGCCGGTGCCGAGCGTGGCGCCGATGCTGATCATCGTGAGCTGCCACATGCCGAGGGTGCGGCGCAGAGTGCCGCCCTCGCCCTTGCCGCCCTCGGCGACCAGCAGTTCTACCGGCTTGCGCCGCAACAGCGGGTTGCCGGGCCGCTGCGCCCCGGTGGCCGGTGCAGCTGCGGTGGGGGGCGCTGTGCCGTGGTCCAACACTTCAGTGGGCTCCTTGTCGCTGCCTTCGGGAGCCGACGACCGCGACGGTCCGGCCCTTCCCGTACGAAGGGGCAATCCGGGCATGACTGAGCACACCGTGGCCGGTACCGCCGAGCAGGCGGTCGCCGCCACTCCACGTATCGCGAGAAGAGTAAAGGGTTCCGCTTCCCGCTCGTAATGCAGCAACCTTGCGCATCGGTGAATGATCATTGCGCACAAGGGCGACGGATGGGTGTTTGTTGCGCATCAGCGTTCGATCCGTGCGTGAACGGGGTGCGCGGGCCCCGCGCGGCGGGGTAGGAGTGAGGTCCCCGACACCTTTCCGGGCCGCTCGGGCACCCCACGATCGGAGGCACCGATGACCTGGCTGGACCCGGATCCGTTTCTGCGCGGAGTGGCGTGGCGGGACGCGAAGGGCCGGCCGGTGCGCGCCGACCCCGACGACCTGGCCCGGCTGCCCTGGGACACGGCGGAACGGGCCGGGCTGCCGATCGGGGTGCGGCTCGAATTCGCGGCCGACGGCGCGTCGGCCGTGGAGATCCGCTACCGCGCCGAGGTGCCCGCGCCCACCGAGAGGATGCGCGCGCTCGCCCACACCTTCGCGCTCTGGACGGACGGCCGCCGCGTCCACGAGACGGCCGTGGCACCGGCCAAGGAGGCGGTCGCCGTACTCCGACTCCCGCCCGGCGGCGGCCCGTTCACGGTCCATCCGCCCCAGGACCGCTCGCCCCGGATCCTCGCCCTGCGCGGGGTCGGCGGCACGCTCGCGCCCGCGCCGCGCGGCCCGCGCTGGCTGGTCCACGGCGACTCGATCACCGAGGGCTGGTGGTCGACCCGCCCCGCCCACGCCTGGCCCGCCGCGGCCGGGCGCGCGCTCGGCCTGGACACCGTCAACCTCGGTTACGCGGGGGCCGCGCGCGGCGAACTCGCCACCGCCGAACAGCTCGCGTCCCTGCCCGCCGACGTCCTGACCCTCGCGTTCGGCACCAACTGCTGGTCGGGCGTGCCGACTTCGGCGCCGCTGCTGTACGAGACGACGCGCGCGTTCCTCGCCCTGGTGCGCCGGGGCCACCCGCACACCCCGCTCCTGCTGCTCTCCCCGCTGCTGCGCCCGGCCGCCGAGCGGACCCCGAACGCCCTGGGCGCCACTCTGAGCGCCTTGCGCGCCGCGATGGAGGCGGCGGCCCGGGACCACATCACGGGCGGCGACAGCCGCCTTCACGTGCTTCCTGGGCGCGACCTGCTGACCCCGTCGGACCTGGCGGACGGCTTGCACCCGAACGACGGGGGCCACGAGAAGATCGCGCAGGCGGTGGCGGAGGCGCTGCGCCCCCACATATGAAGGTGGGCCCCCGCGCAAAGCG
>NZ_JBHWUR010000022.1:0-85458 GCF_042737755.1 Streptomyces sp. NPDC059994 | reverse complement strand
CGCCACGGGGTGTGTGGTTCAGTGCCGGGCCGTGCGCCGCCGGCGCGCGGCCCAGACGATGCCGGCGCCCGCGACGAGCACCGCGCCGCCCATACCGGCGACGAGCGGGGTGGAGCTCGACGAGCCGGTCTCCGCCAGGTTGGGGCTCGGCTGGGGCGCGGGGGCCGCCGCCGAGGACGTGCTGGGCGCGGGGGCGGGCTTGCTGGGCTTGGCCGACGGGGTCGGGGTCGGCTGCGGCGGCTTGGACGGGGTGGGCTTGGACGGCGGCACCGTGTCGCACACGGGAGACGTCTTGGTCTCGTCGCGCGAGTGCTGGTCCCCGTCGCCCGCCTTCACGATGAGCCGGAGCGTGAGCTCCTTGTCGTGGGCGGGGAGCTTGAGGGTCTTGTGGAACTCGCCCTTGAACTCCTCGGTGGGAAGCAGGTCCTTGCCGTCCGCCGTCTTGAGGGTCACCGTGTTGGTGGCCTCGTCGGAGTACCTGGTCAGGTCCACCGTGACGGCCGAGCAGGTCACCTTCCAGACCGGGGTGTGGGCCTGCGCGGGCACCGCGGTCAGGCCGACGCCGATGAGGCCCGCAGCGGCTGCCCCTATCAGCGCTCCACGACGACGCCCCGTTCCTCTGATTACGGTCACAGAATCCTCCACTGTTCCGCACCGCCGGATTGACGGTGCGCGCACAGTACCGCTCCCGTCCCACGACCGAGCAGCCGTCCCCCACATTCACTCCCGTAAGTCTCGCCCTGAGCAACGCTTACCACGGCCAACACAGGAAACTCGCCTGCCGCACCGGGCCCACTGGGGATCGCCCACGCGGTAACTCGCCACCATAAGCGGGACTTTCAGGCGCTCATAGCGTCACCATTGGTTCATATCGCGCCTTTTCCGGGGAAGTTGAATTTCCTTCAACGAATCCGGAAAAGGCGTCCAGGTCACGCCAGGACGGCAGCCACCAGGCAACCTGCCGAGAGAGCCGCCGATTCCCTTTCAGGAATCCATCGACTGAATGAAGGGTTTCAGGCCGGGCGGCTCCGCGCGCCCGTGAATGGCGCCTTGTGGACTGCCCGGGGGCACGCAGACGATCGTCCTCGTTCCTGTGCGGCAGCCGCCCCGGCGGCTGCCGCACATGTCTTCGAGGAGGTTCCTGTGGTGAACGACCGGATGTCCCTCAGCCCGGATGCGGCACGGCAACTCGCGAACGCCACCAAGACCACGCCGCAGATGCGCGGCATCACCCCGCGCTATCTGTTACGTGCGCTGCCCTGGGTGGACGTCGAGTCCGGGGTGTACCGCGTCAACCGGCGCCGCACCTTCGTCCTGGGCGACGACCGGATCACCACGTACACGGACAACGACGGCGCCAACCGCGTCGTTCCCGGCGACCTGCGGGAGATGCCGTATCTGCGGGACGCCGAGGACGCGCTCCTGACCGAGCTGGCCGGCGCCTTCACCGAGGTGTCCTTCGAGTCCGGGCAGGTCCTGGTGCAGAGCGGCGACCCGGCCGACCGGCTGTGGGTGATCGTGAGCGGCCGCGCCGAGAAGCGCATGACCGGCCGGTACGGCGAGGAGGCACTGCTCGAAGTCATCGGCGACGGCCAGTTCTTCGACCTGGACAGCTGGACCCGGTCCGAGCCGATGCCGTACCGCGTGCAGGCGCTCACGCCCGGCGTGGCCCTGGTCGCGGAGCGCAGCGCGCTCGCCGCCCTGACCGACCGGGACGCCGGGGTCCGGGCCGCCATGGACGACTACTCCGCCGGGAACCACATGGTGCCGGGCGCCGAGGTGCCGGTGGACCTGTCCTCCGGCCATGTGGGCGAGCCGGATCTGCCGGGGACGTTCGTCGACTACGAGGACGCGCCGCGCGAGTACCACATGACGCTCGCGCAGACCGTGCTGCGCGTCCACACCCGCGTCGCGGACCTCTACAACGGGCCCATCGACCAGACCCGCGCCCAGTCCAACCTCACCGTGCAGGCGCTGCGCGAGCGGCAGGAGGCGGCGCTCCTCAACCACCCGGAGTTCGGCCTGTTCAACAACGTCTCGGCGGGGCAGCGCGTCCAGGCCCGCACCGGCTCACCCACTCCGGACGACCTCGACGAGCTGCTCGCCAAGGTCTGGAAGCAGCCCGGGTACTTCCTCGCGCACCCCCGGGCGATCGCCGCGTTCGGCCGCGAATGCACCCGGCGGGGCGTGCCCCCGGTCACCGACACCCGGTTCGGCAGCCCGCTGCTCACCTGGCGCGGAGTGCCGCTGCTGCCGTCCGACAAGGTCCGGTTCACGGGCGGTGTGGGCTCCGGCACCACGGAGATCCTGCTGATGCGGATGGGCGAGGCCGAGCAGGGGGTGGTGGGTCTGCGCCCGTCGAGCGTCCAGGACGAGCTCGAACCCGGGCTGGCGATGCGGAACATGGGCACCGACCAGAAGGGCATCACCTCGTACCTGATGACCGCGTACTTCAACACGGCCGTCCTGGTGGAGGACGCCGTCGCCGTCCTCCAGAACGTCGAGGTGTCCAACTACCATGACTATTCCTGACCTCACACGACAGGTGCCGTCGGTACCGGTGGCGGGGCTGCCCACGATGCCCCAGCAGGCCGCCGCGCCCGAACAGCCGGCCGTCCCCGCGCAGCCGACCGTGCCCGGACAGCCGGCCGTGCCCGGACCGCCGGCCGTGCCCGGACCGCCGGGGCTCCCCCGGCGGCCCTCGGTGCCGGGTGCCTACTCGGCCGAGACGGCCCGCCAGGACTTCCCCATCCTGCACCGCACGGTCAACGGCCGCCCGCTGGTCTGGCTGGACAACGGGGCGACGACGCAGAAGCCCCGCCAGGTCATCGAGGCACTCGGCGCGTACTACAGCGCCGCCAACTCCAACATCCACCGGGGCGCGCACACCATGGCCCGCGAGGCCACCGAGGCATACGAGGCGGGGCGCGCGGCGGTCGCCGGGTTCCTGGGGGCGCCGGACCCCGACAGCATCGTGTTCGTGCGCGGCACCACGGAGGCGGTCAACCTGGTCGCCCAGAGCTGGGGCCGGGACAACCTCGGGCCCGGCGACGACATCCTCGTACCGGTCCTCGAACACCACTCCAACATCGTCCCCTGGCAGATGATCGCCAAGGAGACCCGGGCCCGGGTGGTGCCGGTTCCGCTCACGCCGGAAGGGGAGATCGACCAGTCCGCGTACGCGGACCTGCTCTCCTCGCGGACCCAGCTGGTCGCGCTCAGCCACGCCTCCAACGTCCTGGGCACCGTCCCGCCGGTGAAGGAGATGACCGCGCTCGCCCATCGGTACGGGGCGAAGGTGCTGGTGGACGGGGCGCAGGCGGTCGCCCACTTCCCGGTCGACGTGCAGGACCTGGACGCGGACTTCTACGCGTTCTCCGGGCACAAGCTGTTCGCCCCGACCGGCATCGGCGCCCTCTACGCCAAGCCGGAGGTCCTGGCGGGCATGCGGCCCTGGCAGGGCGGCGGCAACATGATCGACTCGGTGGGCTTCGGCCTCACCACCTTCGCGCCCGTCCCGCACCGCATGGAGGCCGGCACCGGCAACATCGGCGGTGTGGTGGGGCTGCTGGCCGCGCTGGACTGGCTGGGCTCCTTCGACCGCGACGCCGTCACGGCGTACGAGGAGGGGCTGATGGCCTACGCCCAGCAGGCCATGGCCACGGTGCCCGGTCTGGAGCTGGTGGGCGCCGCGCCCGAGAGGATCGCGGTGCTCACGTTCACCCTGGCGGGCCATGACCCGGCGGCCGTCGCCGACTGGCTGGACCGCGACGGCATCGCCGTCCGCGCGGGCCACCACTGCGCACAGCCCGCGCTCGCCCACTACGGACTGGAGTCGGCGGCCCGTGCCTCGCTGGCGCTCTACAACACGTCGGAGGAGGTGGATCAGCTGGTGGCGTCGCTGCGTCAGCTGCAACTGGCGTCCGGCTGAAGGCTCTTGGCCCACGGCCAACAGGTGAAGGACGGCAGATTCAGCGTCTGTCGTCCGTCACCCGTATCGCCCGCCACGGCGGGCGATACGCCTGCGTCGGGACGGTCGGCACCGGTGGCAGCGGCGCGCCCAGCGAGCCGAGGCGGCGGCGCAGCAGCTGGTTCTCCACGTACAGGTCGGCCAGGACGCGGACCTTGGAGCGCACCGCCCACTGGTCCACCGGCTTCACCAGGAAGTCCGCGACGCCGAGGTGGTAGGCGCGGGCCGCGAGGTCGTCGTCGCGGCCGATACCGGTGACCAGGATGACCGGCAGGTTCCGGGTGTGGTCCAGGCGCTTGAGGTACTCGACCACTTCGAGGCCGTTCATCTCCGGCATCAGCACATCGAGCAGGATCACCGCTATGCCGCCGCGCAGCACGGTCTTCAGCGCCTCGTCCCCGCTGCGGGCGCACACTATCGGGCGGCCCACGGGACGCAGCACGCTCTCCATGGCGAAGAGGTTGTCCTCGCGGTCGTCCACCACAAGGATCTTCCACGAACTGTCCACGTCCCAACCACACTCCCCTGCAGCCGGACTTTCACAGTAGTGCGCACCGGGGCCGGGCGCAGGAGGCCCCCGGTACCTGCCAACGGCATCTGCCCCCGCTACCGAGGGGCCCGGTGGCGGGACGGCGGACATCTACGGGCGTCCGCCAGCGCAAACGGAAGCCCCGCCCGCGCCTCTTCGCCTCCCGGAGCTCTCCGCCCGCGAATAATTCGGCCGGTTGTGACTCCCCCTTTTGGCTCTTCTGCATGCCTCGGCGGAACGGCGGGCCGGGCCGCGGCCCCGGACAGGCCCTAGCGTGGGGGCATGGACGAGGCGCGTGGGGCAGCGGGGCCGAGCGGAGCGAAGGGGCCGTCGGCGGGCCCCGACGACCCCGAGTTCCCCGCCCGCCGGGCGCCGCGCTGCCGCAGTCTCGACGCGCTGGACGCGCAGGTGGTCCGGTGCCGGGCCTGTCCGCGCCTGGTGGCCTGGCGCGAGGAGGTCGCCGCGACCAAGCGGGCGGCGTTCAGGGACTGGGAGTACTGGGGGCGGCCGGTGCCCGGGTTCGGCCCGCCGGACGCGGCGCTTGCGGTCGTCGGCCTCGCCCCGGCCGCGCACGGCGGCAACCGGACCGGCCGGATGTTCACGGGGGACGCCTCCGGCGACTTCCTCTTCGCCGCGCTGCACACGGTGGGCCTGGCCTCCCAGGCCGAGGCCACGCACGCCGGGGACGGCCTCGAACTGCGGGGCGTACGGCTGGCCGCGCCCGTGCACTGCGCGCCGCCGGACAACAAGCCGACCCCTCAGGAGCGCGACAACTGCCGCCCGTGGCTGTCGGCCGAACTGGGGCTGCTGAGCCCGGGGTTGCGTACGGTCGTCGTACTCGGCGCGTTCGGCTGGCAGGCGCTGTTTCCGGTGCTGAGCGAGGCGGGCTGGCAAGTGCCGCGCCCCCGCCCGAAGTTCGGGCACGGCGTCCAGGTGACGCTGACCGCCTCGGACGAAAGCCGCCCGCCGCTGCGTCTGCTCGGCTGCTACCACCCGAGCCGGCGCAACACCTCGACGGGACGGCTCACGCTCGCCATGCTCGTCGAGGTGTTCCGCGATGCCGCGCGCCTCTCGGGGCTCTGAGCACACTCGTCGGGCCGCTGAAACCGCCCACTTTGGTTGAACCTTGACCGAAAGACCGCCTCCCGGTGACCGCTCCCCGGGCTCTCACCTGCCCAAATCGCATCCGGAGCGGCCCGGGTGTGTGATGGAGGGGTTGGTCACAAGGGGCGGGAGCGACGAAAGGAGCCGGTATGCACACCGGACGGATACGTCGAGCGGCCGCCGCGACCCTGCTGTCGTGCGGTCTCGCCATGGGCACATTCGCCACCGCGGCAGCGGCGGCGCCGGCTCACGACCAGGGTGACGGCCACGACCGCGGCCGGGGCAGCGGCTGGTCGTGGGACACCCACATCAGCGGCTGGATCCGGGAAGACCACGGCGGCGGCTGGCGCTGGGACGACCACCGCGACGGCCGGAACCGGAACGACCACAACAGGGATCACTCCCGGGACCACCACAACGGCGGCCGGGTCTGGGGCACGGTCACCTCGCGCATCGAGCTGAACGTCCGCGACAACCCGAGCCTCAACGCCGGGGTCGTCGTCAGCCTGAGCCCGGGCAGCCAGGAACGCATCGAGTGCAGGACCCACGGTGCGAACGTGAACGGAACCTCCACCTGGTACTGGCTGAGCGGTGCCCGCGGCTGGGCCAGCGCGGCGTTCATGCAGGCCGGCGGGGACGTGCCGAACTGCTAGCAGCGAGGCCGCGGCCTTCGTTGCGGTCGCGTGAACAGTGCGTACGCCCGGGAATAGCGACACCGGGGTCGACCTTGGAGCTGCTGAGAGCGAGGAGTCAGCAGATGCCCAAGGCGTACGCGTACACCCGCAACGGCGGGCCGGAGACCGAGGCGTTCATCGAGCGGGACCGGCCGCGTCCGGGCCCCGGCCAGTTGCTGGTCGCGGTCCGGGCGGCCGGGGTGAACCCGGTCGACTGGAAGCTGCGCAACGGCCTCCGCAGGCCAGGGGCGCCGGAGCCGGAGCTGCCCGGCGTGTTCGGCAGCGAGGTCGCGGGCGTGGTGGCGGAGCTGGGTCCCGGGGTGACGGGGTTCGCCGTCGGGGACGCCGTATTCGGCAGTCCGGTGGGCGGCGGTTACGCGGAGTACGCGCTGCTGCCGGTCCCGGTGGCCGCGCACAAGCCGGAGGGCCTGGCGTTCACGGACGCGGCGACCCTGCCGGTGGCCGCGGCGACCGCGTACGACGGTGTGCGCCAGCTGGATCTGCCCGCCGGGGCGACGCTGCTGGTCACCGGGGTCGGCGGCGGGGTGGGCGTGGCCGTCGCCCAGCTGGCCCGGGCCTTCGGGGTGCGGGTGGTGGGCACGGCGAGCGAGGGCAAGAAGGAGTTCGTCGAGGCGCTGGGCGCGGTGCACGTGTCCTCGGCGGGCGACGGGCTCGCCGAGCGCGTCCGGGCGGCGGCGCCTGACGGTGTCGACGCGGTCTTCGACCTCGTCGGCGGCGAGGTCCTGGAGGCGGTCGCCGCGCTCGTCGACGACCGTACGAAGCTGATCACGGCGGCCGACCCGCCCGGGGCCGCCCGGCTCGGCGGCTCGCCGGTCCGGCGGGCCCGCACGGCCGCGGTGCTCGACGAGGTGGCGCGGCTCGTGGTGAGCGGGGCGCTGCGCCCGTTCGTGACGGCGACGTTCCCGCTGGAGCGCGCGTCCGAGGCGCTGCGCGCGGTCGAGGACGGCCATGCGCGCGGCAAGGTCGTGATCGAGGTGGCGGCGTGAGCGCACCGCACCCCCTGGACAACCCCGCCCGTACCTCCCTCACCGGGCCGCACGCCCACTTCGCCGAGCGGCTGGGGCGGGTACTGCGCTATCCGCCCGGGGTGACGCCGTGGCTGGCGCTCTCGGACGATCCGGGGCCCGAGGACTGGGCCGACGTCGCCGCGCTGGCGGGCCCCGGCAACGAGGTGCCGCTGCTCGGGATGAGCCATCTGCCGCCTCCGGACTGGGAGTTGACGTTCGAGGTGGCCGGGGTGCAGCTGGTGGACGACGGGGTGGCCGCCCGGCCGTTCGCCGAGGCGGTCACGCTGACCGCCGCCGACGTGCCCGAGATGATGGAGCTGGTGGAGCGGACCCGGCCGGGCCCGTTCCTGCCGCGCACGATCGAGCTCGGCACCTATCTGGGCGTGCGCCGGGACGGCGTCCTGGTGGCGATGGCGGGCGAGCGGCTGCACCCGCCCGGCTGGACGGAGATCAGCGCGGTCTGCACCGACGACGCCTTCCGCGGCCAGGGCCTGGGCACCCGGCTGATCCTGGCGGTCGCGGCGAACATCCGGGACCGGGGCGAGCACCCCTTCCTGCACACGGGCGCGCGCAACACCGGCGCCATCCGCCTCTACGAGTCCCTGGGCTTCCGGCTCCGCCGTACCACCCGGTTCATGGTGGCCCGGGTGCCGGAGGACGAACTGGCAAGTTTCACAAGATCACTTCACTCGATCGAGTGATGAAACGGTCGTGTGAATTGTTTCTGCACTGGTGGCGCTCCGGCTAGCGTCTAACGTTCCCCCCGGCGGCCCAAGCCCCCGGCCGTCACACCCACGCTGCCTTTGGGGGAGAGATTGTGCTCCGCGACGAATTCGTCGACGACGGTCCGCGCGAGCTCGTGCCGGCCTCCCGCCCGCACCACGAGCGGCCGCTCCTGAAGGTCCACACACGGGCCGGGGTGACCGTTGTCGAGCTGCACGGCGAGATCGACATCCAAGCCGTCCAGGCGCTGCGGCCTCCCCTGGACACCCTCACCGGGGACGGGGTGGGTGCGCTGGCCGTGGACCTGCGCCCCATCCGGTTCCTGGACTGCTCCGGCCTCGCCCTGCTGGTGCGGGCCCACCGGAGGGTGACCGAGCGGGGCGGTTCCTGGGCGCTCGTCTGCGACCACCCGCTGACCCTGCGGATCCTGCGGGTCACCGCCCTCACGGCCGTCCTGGGGCCTGCTCCCACGTTGGAGCAGGCCCTGGACTCCCTCAGACCCCCGGACGGGTCCGCGTCAGACGGAGGGTGACCAGCTCGAAGGGCCGCAGCGCCAACCGCACCACCCCGTCGGCCAGTTCGGGCGGAGTGCCCTCGGCGAGCGGCCGCTCCAGCAGGTCGGTCGCCGCCACCGCGTCCGCCTCGAAGCCCGGGGTTACCCGGGCCCTGGCCCGGCCGCCCCGCGACTCGTAGAGCCGTACGACCACGTCGCCGCTCCCGTCGTCCGCGAGCTTCACCGCGCTGACGACCACCGCGTCGTCGTCGACCGTCACCAGCGGCGCCACCTCCGCGCCGCCCGTGACCCGCCGCTCCGGCAGGTTGACGCGGTAGCCCTCGCGCACCGCGTCACCGATCGTGGCTCCGGGGACGAGCGCGTGCCGGAAGCGGTGCAGCCCCTGGTCGGTCTCGGGGTCGGGGAAGCGCGGGGCGCGCAGCAGCGAGACCCGGACCGTGGTGGTCGTGCCCGGGCCCTCGGCGGCGTCGCGCACGGTCCGGGTCACGTCGTGCCCGTACGTCGAGTCGTTGACGAGGGCGACGCCCCAGCCCGGCTCCTCCAGATGGACGAAGCGGTGGTTGCAGGCCTCGAACTTGGCCGCCTCCCAGCTGGTGTTGGTGTGGGTCGGCCGGTGGACGTGGCCGAACTGGGTCTCCGACGCGCACCGCTCGGCGTGGATGTCCAGGGGGAACGCGGCCTTCAGGAACTTCTCGGTCTCGTGCCAGTCGACCTCGGTGTCGATGTCGAGCCGCTTGGCGCCGGGGGCGAGACTCAGCAGCTGGGTGACCCTGGAGTCGCCGAAGCTCCGCACGATCCGGACCCCGGCCACACCCGCGTCCTCCACCGCCACGAGCCGGTCGAGGTCCGTCAGATCCGTCACCGTGTTGCGGTAGAACGCGTCCACGTCCCACGCGTCCCACATGTTCGGGAAGTCCGGGTGGATCTGGAGCAGGTTCGCGGCCTTGCCGGGGGCGACCGTCTCGCGCCCGGCGCCGATGTCGTACGCGGACACCACGAGCCCCCGGGCGTCGATCTCCACCGAGAGGAGTCCGTTGTCCAGGACGAAGCCGCCGCCCTCGCGCGGGGCGGCGCGGCTCACGCCCGTACGGAGAGCGGGTGCGGCCGCGCCCGCCGCCACCCCGTCGCGCGCGTGGGGCGCGGAGTTGAAGACCAGGGTGGTCCCCGAGGCGCTCTCGCCCGCGAGCGCCCGCTGCGAGCCGTCGATGATCGCGTTCAGCTCCTGGGCGACCGCCGCATAGGTCTTCTCCGCCTCCCGGTGCACCCAGGCGATGGAGGAGCCGGGCAGGATGTCGTGGAACTGGTGCAGCAGCACCGTCTTCCAGATCCGGTCCAACTGCTCGTACGGATAGGGGAACCCGGCCCGCACGGCCGCCGTCGCGGCCCACAGCTCGGCCTCGCGCAGCAGGTGCTCGCTGCGCCGGTTGCCCTGCTTGGTCTTCGCCTGGCTGGTCAGCGTGGCGCGGTGCAGCTCCAGATAGAGCTCGCCCACCCACACCGGCGCGTTCGGGTACTCCGCCTGCGCCTTGGCGAAGAACTCGGCGGGGCTCTCCCATGCCACGGTCGCCGACCCCTCCAGGCTCCGCAGCCGGGCCGCCTTGGCGACCATCTCCCGGGTGGTGCCGCCGCCCCCGTCGCCCCAGCCGGTCGGGGCCAGCGAGTGCCGGGCATGCCCCTTGTCCTTGAAGTTGCGGGCCGCGTGGGCGATCTCGCTGCCCTTCATCGAGCAGTTGTAGGTGTCGACCGGCGGGAAGTGGGTGAAGATCCGGGTGCCGTCGATGCCCTCCCACTGGAAGGTGTGGTGGGGGAACTTGTTGGTCTGGCTCCAGGAGATCTTCTGGGTGAGCAGCCACTTGGCGCCCGCCGCCTTGATGATCTGCGGCAGCCCGGCGGCGAAGCCGAAGGTGTCGGGCAGCCAGGCCTCGTCGTTCTCGACGCCGAACTCGTCGAGGAAGAACCGCTTGCCGTGCACGAACTGACGGGCCATCGCCTCGGAGCCCGGCATGTTGGTGTCGGACTCCACCCACATCCCGCCCGCGGGCACGAACCGGCCGTCCGAGACGGCTTTCTTCACGCGCGCGTACACCTCGGGCCGGTGCTCCTTGATCCAGGCGAACTGCTGCGCCTGCGACATGGTGAAGACGAAGTCCGGCTCGTCCTCCAGGAGCGCCGTCATGTTCGACGTCGTACGGGCCACCTTGCGCACGGTCTCGCGCAGCGGCCACAGCCACGCCGAGTCGATGTGCGCGTGCCCCACGGCGCTGATGCGGTGGGCGGTGGGCCCGGCCGGAACGGCCAGCACACCGGCGAGCTCGGCACGGGCCGCCGCGGCACTGCCGTTCACGTCCTGGAGGTCCACCGCGTCGAGGGCGCGGCCGACCGCCCGCAGGATGTCCCAGCGCCGGGCGCCCTCGACCGGAAGCTCGTGCATCAGCTCGCCCAGCACCTCCAGGTCGAGGACCAGCTGCCACACCGTCTCGTCGAAGACCGCGAGGTCCATCCGGGCCAGCCGGTACTGCGGCGCGCTGCCCGCGGTCTCCTTGTCGCCGAGGGTGGTCGGCACGAAGGGGTGGTAGTCGAGGATGACGGGGTTGGACGCGGCCTCGATGTGCAGCCGCACCTCCTCGCCGCCCGCGACCGGCGCACCGATCCGCACCCACTGGTTGCGCGGGTTGAGGCCCTTCACCGGGGTGCCGTCGGGGCGGTAGACGAGACCCTCGCACTGGAAGCCCGGCATGTTCTCGTCGAAGCCGAGGTCGAGGAGCGCCTCGACGGTCTTCCCGGCCCACCCGGCCGGTACGGTCCCGGTCACCCGGAACCAGCTGGTGCCCCACGGCGCACCCCAGGCGTCCCCGGCCGCGATCGGCTCGGGGACGCCGGCCAGCCCCTCGGCGACCGGGACGGGCTCGCCCGGCGCGTGCCACACCGCCACTTCCAGCGGGACGGATTCGGGGTACACGGCGGGACGGATGCGCTCGTCGAGCACTCGCCTGAGGCGGGCTTCGACCAGGCTGCGGTCGTCATGCATGAGGGTCTGCTCCGTGGGGTCGAGGTCGTGCGAAGTGCGGATACCAGGGGTGAACGGGTTACCAGTGGTGGACGGTGGAGACGGTTGCGGAGGCTGCGTACAGCTCGTTGACGGCCCGTATCTCGAACCGCGCCGACCGCTCGCCTCCTTCCGGCTTCAGTGCGGGAACGAAGAAGGCATTCCCGCACGTTCCCCCGAGGAAGCGGCGGCTTCCCCCGGGCAGCACCCGGTGCAGCTCGTAGTGGCGCACCGCGCCTGGCGCCCGGCCCCACGCGAAGCGCAGCGAGGTGCCCTCGGCGCCGTTCTCGGAGCCGGTGACGCGCAGCCGGGTCGGTGCGGCCGGCCTCGTGGCCGCCGTGTCGCGCACCGCCAGCGCGCCCAGGCGCCACTTGGCGCGCCCCTCGGCGGTGAGCCGGACGCCGAGCGAACGGGCCGTCCCGGAGAGGGAGTTCAGACGCAGGGTCGCGGTGGTCCAGCCGGCGCCGGCCCGCAGTCTGCCCGCCGGGATGCAGGTGTACGGGACCGGGTCGCCGGGTTCGGCGGGCTCGCGCAGGGCGACCGCGAGCTCGACGGTGACCGTGCCCTCGTCGGCCCGGTGGGTGAGCTCGACGACCGTGGAGCGGGACAGCGGCAGCCGGGTCGCGTGGAGCTCGACCGTGGCGGGGGCGTCGAAGTCGCCGTCGACCAGGAGGCTGGACCCGCCGCGCCAGGCGTCGGCGAAGTCGAAGGCGACGTCCGGGCGGCGCCCGCCCGTGCGGACCACCCAGCGCCGGCCCGGGAGCCGGTCCTGGAGGCCGAGGTGGTTCCACTCGGCGGCCGAGGTCACCTTGCCGCCCTCGTACCAGCGCAGGCCGTGCCCGGTGTTGAAGGTGGTGGCGAATGGCAGCCGGTCGACCGTCGAGCGGTCGGCGACCACCGTCGCCGGGGCGCGCCAGCCGTCCACGTCCGGCTGGGCCGGGTCGAGCGAACGGCCGGTCCAGAACCGGTCGTCCGCCGCGTGGAACTGCGCCGGGGTGCGGCCCGCGGGCAGGTGGTTGCGGGTCCACTCGGGCCGGTAGAGGCCGTACGAGACGGTGTGCGCCCGGTCGCGGGGAACGATCGCGTCCCAGTCCACGGAGCTGTCCCACCCATGGGCCTCGACGTCGACGCCCGCCCACAGCTCGTAGCGGCCGCGGCCGAGCCGCCCCGCGAGGCCGCCGGAGGACGCGAGGGTCTCGGCGGACCACCGGAAATCCACGAACATCGAGTCGGCGCTGCGGAAGAAGTCCTGGTTCCGGTCGTTCAGCGCACCCTGCCAGCCCACCGACCCGCCGACGGTCATCGCGTCGTACCAGGTGATCCGCAGCCCGGCGGCCTCGCTGCGGGCCTTGAGGTCCCGTACGAAGGCGAGCATGTCGGCGCCGAGGGCCGCGTCGCCGCCGTCGGTCTCGGCGTTGACGAACCAGCCGTCGAAGCTGTGCGCGACCGCGACCTCCACGAGCTTCGCGGCGAGCGGGAAGCGTCCGAGCGAGTCGCGCCGCACCAGGTCGCGGGTCCAGCGCAGCTCGCCGCCCCAGGCGGTCGGCGGCAGGAAGACGGTGCCGAGCACGGGCACGCCGTTGCGGTGGGCCGCGTCCACGATCGGGGCGTTGGGCGCCAGGATCAGCCCCTCCCCCGCCGAACCGCCCCAGAAGACCAGCTCGTCGAGGTAGGCCCAGTGGGTGAGCGCGTAGTAGTCGGCGGTGGCCGCGCCCTGGGACGGGTTGCCCGCGGTGTGCTCGAAGGAGACGAGGGCCTGGATACGGGCCTGCCCGGCCCGCGCGGTCCGGTTCACCGCCACCGGCGTGAACCGCCGGGCGAGCGGCACGGTCGCGCGGTTGAAGGCCAGATCCCGGTCGTCCTCGGCCCGCCACTCCTTGAGACTCCGCCAGGTGACGCCGGTCCCAGGGGTGCCGGAGGGCAGCGAGTCCGGGTACCAGTACGAGGCATACGGCTGAAGGTCGACGGGCCCTCCCTCCGCGGCCCGGGCGGCGACGGACGGGACGACAACAGCGGCAGCCGTCCCGGCCCCCGCGAGGACGACGGCGCGACGGGTGGGCCCGGAGAGGTACTGGGGCATGGTGTTCTCCGTTTCGGATCGGGGGTTTGTGTGGCCCTGTCGGGCCGGGGGTCGTGCTGGGCTGAGCAGCTCGCCCTGTCGGGCCGAGGGATCACTCCGGGCTGGGCGCGTCGCCCTGCTTGGCCGGGGCTCGGCGCAGTGCTGAGCACACGTCACCCCATCGGGCCGTGGTTTCGTGCCGGCTGAGCACACATCGCCCTCAAGGGACGCGGGGCTGTGACATGTGCGGCCCCGCCGCGTGGGCGCGACCAGCCACGCACGGTCCGCAGCCGGACACATCGCCGCCCCCACCCCCGCCGCGCTCAGCGGACCTCTCCCGGGCTCACGACCTCCTCGATCCCGCGGAGCGCAAGGTGATCCTTGTCAGAGGCCCGCCCCGCCAGCACCACCGCAGGCCGCACCCCGTCCGCGACGAGCCGCGCGAACGCCTCGAAGACCGGCCCCCCGGGCGCACACACAGACCGGCGCGGCGCCAGAACGTCGTCCCCCGCGTCGACGACGAGCGCGGTCGTACGGGGCGCGGGCGCATGGACACGCCCGCGCCACTCCCGGGCCAGCCGGGCCACGGCCTCGCCCGCCGGCTTGAGCCGCCCGGAACTGGTCAACAGCCCGAGGCTGTACTCCAGTTCGGGAAAATCGGCCAGCGACGGATCCACATCGTGGGAGCACCACCAGGTGACCCCCCACAGGTCCGCGCAGTCCAGCGCGTTCACCACCGTCGCCTCGGTGAACGCGGCCGCGTGCTCGGCGGGGATCAAGGGGGCGGGCGCGCCGACCTCCTGGAGCCACACCGGCCGGCGCGGGTCGTCGGCCCAGGCCTTCGACAGCTCGACGAGGTACGCGGCGTGGTGCTCGGTGGCCGTGCCGGTGCGCCCGTGCGCCTGGGCCGTACCGTTGAACACCCAGGAGTGCACGGTGGTCATGGCGCCGAGCCGGGCGGCGTGCGCGGGGGTGAAGGGCTGGTCGTCCTGGTACCAGGCGGCGTCGTACTCGGCGTGCACATGCGGTTTGCCGGGGGCGCCCTCCTCGCACGCGGCGAGCATCCGCCCCAGCCACGCCCCGGCCTGTGCGGGCGTGATGCGGTCGGGGTCGGGGTGCGGCCCGGCCGCGAACTGGTTGATCTCGTTGCCGAGCGTCATCCCGATGAAGTTGGGCCGGTCCGCGAGCGCCCCCGCGAGGGTACGCAGCAGCGCCGCCTGCCCGTCGAGCACATCGGGGTCGGTGAAGATGCTGCGCCGGTGCCAGGTCTGCGTCCAGGCGGGCAGGAAGTCGAAGCTCGACAGATGGCCCTGGAGCCCGTCGACGTTGACGTCGAGGCCGCGTTCGCCCGCCGCGTCGGCGAGCTGGACCAGCTGCTCGACGGCACGCGGCCGGATCAGGGTGCGGTTGGGCTGGAAGTACGGCCACACCGGGAAGACCCGGATGTGGTCGAGGCCGAGCGCCGCGATCGCGTCGAGGTCGGCGCGTACGGCGTCGAGGTCGAAGTCGAGCCAGTGGTGGAACCACCCCTGGCCGGGCGTGTAGTTGGCGCCGAAGCGCACGGCGGCAGGCATGCGGGCCTGTTCTGAAGGCATGCGAGTCCGTTCTGTGGGCGTACCGCGGGGGCGGGGGGGCGTGGCCGCGGGGCTCAGCCCTTGACGGCTCCCTCGCCGACGCCGCGGAAGAAGTAACGCTGCAGGCAGGCGAAGAGCGCGATGAGCGGGGCGACGGCGATGACCGTGCCCGCCGCGACGAGCCGTTCGTCGTTGGCGAAGGTGCCGTGCAGATAGTTCAGGCCGATGGTGAGGGTGAAGCGGTCCGGGTCGCTGAGGACGATCAGCGGCCACAGGAAGTCGTCCCAGGCGCCCATGAAGGCGAAGATGGCGACCACGGCGAGGGTGCCCTTGACGGCGGGCAGGGCGATCCTCAGATAGCGCTGCCAGGCGTTGGCGCCGTCGACGTACGCCGCCTCCTCGACCTCGTACGGCAGGTTGAGGAAGGCGTTGCGCATCAGCAGGACGTTCATCGCGCCGATGGAGCCGGGCAGGACGACCGCGATGAGGGTGTTGTTGAGGCCGAGGTCCCGCATGGTGGTGAACTGGGCGATGATGATGCCCTCGACGGGGACCAGCATGGCGAGGATGAACGCGAGGGTGGCCGCCCGGCGGCCCCAAAAGCGCATCCGGGCCAGTGCGTATCCGGCGAGCGAGGCGCCGACGCAGTTGGTGACGACGTTGGCGGCGGCGACCTTCAGCGAGTTCAGGGCGTAGTCCCAGACCGGGATGGTGTCGGCCACGCGCGCGTAGTTGTCGAGGGTCGGCTTCCCCGGCAGGAACTCGGGCGGGGAGCTGAAGATGTCCTCGTGCGGGCCCTTGAGCGAGGTGGAGAGCTGCCAGAGGAAGGGGCCCACGGTGAGGGCCAGGACCATCAGGAGCAGGGCGTAGCGCAGCACGAGCTGCCAGAGGGGGACGCGTCGCCCTTCGGCGTCGGTGACGCCCGCGCTGCGGCAGCGCACGGCGGGCGCCGGGCCCGAAGGGGTCTCCGTTCCGGCGTCGGTGTCGGTGTCGGTCTTCACGCGTCCTCCCTCCGGTCCGCCCGCAGCACGAGCAGCATCAGTACGACGGTGACGGCGAAGACGACCACGGAGATCGCCGAGGCGTAGCCGACCCGGCCGGTGAGGCCGGTGCCGACGCGCTGGACGAGCATCACCAAGGTGGTGTCCTCACCCGCGGGGCCGCCGCTGGGCCCCGCCATCAGATAGACCTCGGAGAAGACCTTGAAGGCCGAGACCGAGGAGAGCGCGGCGACCAGGACCATGGTGGAGCGCAGCGCCGGCACGGTGACGGTGAAGAAGCGGCGCACCGCCCCGGCCCCGTCGACCGCGGCGGCCTCGTGCAGTTCGCGCGGTACGTTGGCCAGCGCCGCCAAGTAAATGATCATGTAGTAGCCGAGGCCCTTCCAGACCGTGACCGCCATCGCGCTACCCAGCAGCAGCCACTGGTCGCTGAGGAAGCCGACCTTGCCGACACCCACCGCCTCAAGGACCGCGTTGATCAGCCCCCGGTCGTCGAGCATCCACACCCAGATGAGGCCGACCACGACGATGGAGGCCACGACCGGGGTGTAGAACGCCGCCCGGAAGAAGGCGATGCCGGGGATGTGCCGCTGGACGAGCAGTGCCAGGAGCAGCGGCAGGATCACCAGGGCCGGGACCACGCCGAGGACGTACAGCGTGCTGTTGCGCAGTCCGGTCCAGAACATGTCGTCGTGCCACAGCTCGCGGAAGTTGGCGAGGCCCACGTAGTGGCCGGGCATCAGGGTGCGGCGGTCGGTGAAGGAGTTCACCACGGTGCTGACGAACGGGTACAGGCTGAACACGCCGACGACGAGCAGTCCGGGCGCCGCGAACAGCCAGGGGCTGGACGGCAGATGGCGCCGGATGCGGCGGCCGGCCCGGAGCGGCCCGGAGCGGGTGCTCCGGGCCGCCGGGGCCGCGGCGAGGGTGCCGGACGGGTCCGCCGTGGAGGCGGTGGGGCTGTTCATCGAACGGCTCAGCTCTGCTTCAGCAGCTGGTCACAGGCCTTGACAGCGTTGTCAAGCGCTTCCTTGGGGCTCTGCTTGCCCTGGAGCGCCTTGGCCACCTCGTTGCGCAGCGCGGTCTTCATCTGCTCGCTGAACAGCACCGGCGTGTAATTGACCGCGGTCTTCAGGGACTTGGCTGCGGCGATCCGCACCCGGGTGTCGTCGGTGCCGTCCTCCTTGGTGAAGTACGGGTCGTCGAGCGAGCCCGCGGTGCTCGGGAAGATGGCGACCTTCTTGGCGAACTCCATCTGGCGGGTCGCGTCGGTCACGAAGTGCGCGAAGGCGACGGCCGCGGGCTTCTGCTTGGTCCTGGAGTTCACCATGACGCCCATGACGTACATGTTCGCCTTGCCGGTGCTGGTGATCTGGTCGGTGATCCCGATGTTCTTGTAGAGCGTCGGGGCCTGCTTCCTGAAGTTGGCGAGGTCCAGGGCGCTGCCGGGGTTCATGGACACCGACTCGGTGAGGAACTTGTGGCCGGCCGACTCGGGGGTGGCGGTCAGCGCCTGCGGGTCGATCGCCTTGGCGTCGTACAACTCCTTGTACTTGGTGAGGAGTTCGACCCCCTTCGCGTCGTTGAACGCGAAGCCGTCGCCGCTCTTGTTCATCAGCTCGACGCCATAGCGGCCGAAGTCCTCGACGGTCGGCACGTTCGCGAAGGTCGCGATCTTCCCGTTGCTCTTGCGGGCCATCGCCAGCCCGTCGGCGAAGACCTCCTCGTACGTCCTGGGCGGCTTGGCCGCGTCGAGCCCGGCGTCGGAGAACAGGCGCTTGTTGTAGAACAGCGGGCCGGTGTTGAGGTACCAGGGGAAGGCGTAGGTGCCCTGCATGCCGGGTATCTGGTGGCTCTGCCAGGCGCCGGGCAGATACTCCTTGCGGTACTCGGACGCCGCCTTGTCGAGGTCGAGCGCCAGACCGGCCTTCGCGAGCGGGGCCACCAGGTCGGGCGAGACGTTGACGACGTCGGGCAGGGTGCCGCCGGCGGCGTCGGCGCTGATCTTGTCGGCATAGCCCTCGGCGGGCCGGTCGACCCACTTCACCTCGGTGCCGGGGTACTTCTTCCGGAAGTCCGCGATCACGCCGTTGAAGTAGTCCTTGAAGTTCGCCTGGAGGTTCCAGGTCTGGAAGGTGATCTTCCCTTCGACCTTGCCGGACGCGTCGGACGAACCGGAGTCGGAGTCGCTGGAGCAGGCGCTCAGCGGCAGGACGGTGGCGAGGACGGCGGCAGCGGCGAATGCCCTGCGGGAGATGCGCACGGTGTACGGCTCCTTTGCTCGGACCAGACGTGCGGACGGCGGAGGCCGGCCTCGCGGGGGACCCGGGGGGCCGCCCCCCGGAAAGACGCGGTACCGGACGCTCACATCGGCAGACTTTGCGGTGCGATTCTTCAAAAAGTCAATAGGTAGCCCTAGTTGGATGCTCTATATGCAGGTCAACGGCGTGTGGTGGGGTAGTTGCGGCGATCTACTAATGCGCTTTAGAGTCATAGGGCTCAAGCGCTTTAGTAAGCTGGGGCATTCACCGGCCGCAGTCCGGCCGGATCCAGCGGGAAAGGGGCACGGGTGACGGACAGCCCGCCGTCCGGCAAGGACACCCGGGCGGCCCGGCGCACTGTGGCGCGCCGCCCGACGATGAAGGACATCGCCCAGCGGGCCGGGGTGTCGGAGAGCGCGGTGTCGTTCGCGCTCAACGACCGCCCCGGCGTCTCCGAGCTCACCCGGGACCGGGTCCGCCGGGTCGCCGAACAGCTGGGCTGGCGCCCGAGCACGGCGGCCCGGGCGCTCTCCGGCGAGGGCGCTGCCACGGTCGGCCTGGTGGTGGCGCGCCCGGCGGCGACCCTCGGGGTGGACTCGTTCTTCCTGCAGCTGATCTCCGGTATCCAGGAGGTCCTGGCGGATCGTCAACTCGGCCTGCTCTTCCAGGTGGTGGAGGATGTGGACGCCGAGTGCGCGGTGTACCGGCGGTGGTGGGCCGAGCACCGTGTGGACGGCGTCCTGGTGGTCGACCCGCGCACCGACGACCCGCGCCCGGAGCTGCTCGACGAACTCGGGCTGCCGGGGGTCGTCATCGGCGGGCTGCCGGACGCGCACCCGAACCTGTCACAGGTGCGCGCCGACGACACCGGGGCGATGGCGGCGGTCGTCGGCAGGCTGTACGAGCTGGGGCACCGCAGGGTCGTGCACATCGCGGGCCTCGACTCACTGGCCCACACCGACCGCCGCATCCGCTCCCTGCGCACCGAGGCCGAACGGCGCGGCCTGACCGGGGTGCGCTCGGTGACCACGGACTACTCGGACACCGAGGGCGCGGCGGTGACCCGCCGGGTGCTCGGCGGGGAGGCGGCGCCGACCGCGCTGGTCTACGACAACGACGTGATGGCGGCCGCCGGCGCGGCCGTGGTGGCGGGGCTCGGCCTCTCGGTGCCGGGCGACGTCTCGATCGTGTCGTGGGAGGACTCGGTGCTGTGCCGGATGGTCCACCCGTGGCTCACCGCGCTCTCCCGGGACACCATCGCCTTCGGGCGGCTCGCCGCGCGGGAGCTGACCGCGCTGCTCGACGGCGCCGCCGCCCGGTCGGTCCCGATGCCGCTGCCCCGGCTGATCGAGCGCGAGAGCACCGCTCCCCCGCCGCTCACTCGGGCCTGAGCAGCAGGAGCGCCACGTCGTCGCTGCGCCCCTGGGTCTCCTGGACATGGCGTACGAGGCTGTCGGCGACCTCCTCCAGGGGGCGCCCGCCCTCGGCGGCGAGCCGGTCGGCGACGGCGGCCAGCGACTCGTCGAGGTCGACGCCCGCGATCTCGACGAGGCCGTCGGTGTACAGCGCGAGGACCGATCCGGGCGGCAGCGGCACCTCCGTGGTCGGGTAGACGGCGTCCGCCTCGATGCCGAGCAGCGGGCCACCGGCCAGATCCAGCGTGCGCACTCGGCCGTCCGGGTCCCTGAGCAGCGGCTGGGGATGCCCGGCGCGGGCCAGCAGGGCGCGTCCGCGCGCGGTGTCCAGTTGCAGATAGATGCAGCTGGCGAAGCGCTCGGTGGCGAGGTCGACCAGGAGCCGGTTGGTGGACTCCATGACCCGGCCGGGGGTCTGGCCGACGGCGGTGTAGGCGCGTACGGCGGTGCGGACCTGGCCCATCAGGCCCGCCGCGGTGACGTCGTGGCCCTGGACGTCGCCGATCACGGCGGCGGCCGCGGTGCCGACGGGCAGCAGGTCGTAGAAGTCGCCGCCGATGTCCATGCCCTGGGTCGCCGGCAGATAGCGCGCGGCCACCTCAAGGCCGGGCAGGTCCGGCAGGGTGTCCGGCAGCAGGGCCTCCTGGAGGCCGTGGGCGAGCTGGTGCTTGGTGTCGTACAGCTGCGCCCGCTCCAGGGCCTGCGCGATGAGGCCGCCCACGCTGGTCAGCACCGCGCGCTCCTCGGCGGTGAAGGCGCGCTCCTCGGTGTAGCCCAGCACACAGGTCCCCACGGCGCGGCCGGAGGCGATCAGCGGCAGATAGGCCCAGGCGGCCATGCCGTCGGGGGTGGTGTGCCGGACCGGATAGAGGCGCTCCAGCTGCCCGCGCGACTCGAAGAACCCCGGTACGCCGGTGAGCAGGGCGCGCACGCCCGGCGTCTGGGCGGTCAGCGGCATCCCGTCGAACCTGTCCACCACCGCGGGGTCCTCGTATCCGCGCTGTCCCAGTACGTGCAGGCGCCCGCCGGAGGAGCCGAGCATGACCAGGGTCCGGCTGCCCACGGCCGGCATGATCTCGTCGGCCACCAGATCGATCACGTCCTGTACGCCCACGGCCTCGGTCAGGGCGCTGGCCAGGCTCAGGACGTGCGAGATGGTCACCAGCCGCCCCGGCCCCTCCCCCGCGTCGCGCTGCGGACGGCCGCCCCGGGGTGTGGCGCGGGCCCGGGTGATGCGCACGCTGAGCCCGGTGGTGCTGGGGTAGAGCCGGAAGGAGAGCCAGTCGCCGGGCGGGCGCAGTGCCACGAACGAGGTGATCCGCTGGCTGAGCAGGGCCGCCCGGTAGCGGTCCTCGTACATCGGGTCGTTCAGCCACGGCAGGGTCGCCCACGGCGGGGTGCCGAGCAGGCTCTCGACCGGGATGCCGAGCAGGTCGGCCGCCGCCTGGTTGGCGTACTCGACCCGCCCGTCGAGATCGAGCGCGCACAGCCCGTACGGCAGGCGCGCGGCCATCCGGGCGGCCTCGGCGGCGCGGGTCTCCCCCGGGGGCGGCTCCACGGGGCGCACGCCGGGCTCCGGCAGCACCGGTCTGCCCTGGCCCTCGGCCCACTCCATGTACTCGGCGAGCCGGTCGCAGGCGGCACCGAGCCGCTCGCGCTCGTGGCGGGAGAGGTCCGCCGGGTGCGAGCCGGGCCAGGTCGCGTAGACGGCCCCGTAGACGGTGTCGGCGGTGGCCACGGGGAGCGCGGCCAGCGCGAAGGGGTAGGGCAGCACGACCGCGATCCGGGGGTAGCGGCCCGCCATCTCCTCCTCGCCGCCGACCCAGACCAGACGCCGCTCGCGGGCCGCGTCGGCGACCGGGATGGGGGCGGCGAGCCCGACCCGCTCCCAGGGCGCGGCGAACACCCTGGGCAGCCCCGCGATCGCGGCCATGACCAGGACGTTCTCCCCGGGATCGAACACATAGACGGCACCGGAGTGCGCCTGGACGTCGTCCAGCAACCCGGTCAGCACCCGGGACAGGACCGCCTGGTGCGGGGGCGCGCGGTCGGGCCGGGGCCCGGGCGCATCCCGGTCGGGCACGGCGGACCACCTCCTCCACGGCCACGCGTGGACACCTCTGGAAGATCCAGGCTGCCCGCTCGCGGCCGTCCCCGCACGGCGAGCGGGCCCGGCAGCCGGGCGGGGCGGGGGGAGCCGACCGGGGGAAAGCGCCGCCGAGGTGACGGCGATTCGCGTGGAAGATCCCTCCGCCTCCGTTATAAATCGGACGAAATAACTGACGGATCATCTGATCGGAAGAGAGGGCTCCGAGTGCGGCAAATGCCCCGGTGAGGGCCCCAGCGGCCCTTATGTGAAAGGCAGTTGAACTTCGACGGAGCCAACTACTTCTGGCCTGCCGCCTCGTTCACTCATCAGTGAGAGTCACTTCATGTGGGCAGCGTGTGACGTATCAGCGCAAGTCATGTCCACACCATCTAATTTTCGACGCACCTTCCCACCCATGAAGGAAGCCACATGCGCCGAACCACCCTCGCCGCCGCGCTGTCAGCCGCCGTCGCCCTGACCGCCGCGGTCACCATGCCGACTGCCGAGGCCGCCCCCCACGGCGCCCTCCGGCCCGCCCTCGACGCCAAGCCGTTCCAGCCGCCCCTGACGGCCACCGCGCCCCCGGTGACCCGGACCCTGAGCCCCGGTGTCACCCTCACCACGTACACCTTCGGGAAGAAGAACGCCGACGACTTCTGGACCGTGCACGTGTACCTGCCCGCCGAGCCCGGCGGTCCGGTCAACAAGGCCACGACCGAGCTGGGCCCCAAGGACACGGCGGACCAGGTCGCACAGACCCTGCGCGAGAAGGGCTTCGCACCGCGGGTCGAAGAGGTCCGCTCGCCCGCGTACGCCGACCTCGCGGCCGGCACGCTGGGCTGGACGGTCCGGGTGGGCGGCTTCGCCGAGCGGTCCGACGCGACCGCGGAGCTGGCCAGGGTGAAGGCCGCCGGGTTCACCGGCGACACGCGCTACACCGCGCAGGACGGCACCGACCTCCAGGCCCCGCAGAAGGTCAACGTCATAAGAGTCGACTTCCGGGAGTTCCAGGGCAAGGTGGACACCGAGTTCGGGCCCACCCTGCACGGCACCGAGCCCGCGACCGACCTCGTCGCCCGCGCGCACGCGATCGCGGGCATCAACGGCCAGTGGTTCTACAACGACGCCCCCGGCGGGTTCTACGTCAAGGACGGCAAGGTGCTCGCCTCGGCGACCCAGGGCCGGGGCGCGATCCTCATCACCAAGGGCGGGCGGGACGTCCGCGTCGACGCCATCAAGGCGCACATCTCGCTGCAGACGCCGGGCGGCGCCATCGAGGAGATCGACGGCGTCAACCGCTTCCCCGGCGACGTCTGGAACTGCGGCGGAGTCGGCGGCGACACCCCGACCGAGAGGCCGCAGCACGACTTCGAGTGCACGGACCCCAGCGAGCTGGTGCAGTTCACCCCCGAGTGGGGCGCCGCGCCGAAGGGTGCGGGCGCCGAGGCCGTCCTCGACGACGACAACGAGGTGGTGGCGGTGAACTCCTCGCGCGGGGCGGCCGTCCCGGACGGCGGGTCCACCATCCAGGCCATCGGGGACAGGGCCGAGTGGCTGCTCGGCCATGTGCACGTGGGCGACAGCCTCGGCATCAACACCCGCGTCAGCGACAGCTACGGCCGCCCGGTGCCGCTCAGCAGGGACACCACGATCATGCAGGTCGGCCCGACCCTGGTGCGGCACGGCAAGGTGTCGGTGAACGCGCTGGCGGACGGGATCATCCGGTTCGGCGCCGACCAGTCGTTCACATACGACTGGACCAACCGGGCCAATCCGCGCTCGATGATGGGCGTGGACGACCGCGGCCGGCTGATGCTGGCCGTCGTCGACGGCCGCCAGGCGGGCTACAGCGAGGGGCTGAGCGTCGCGCGCACCGCGGAGCTGATGCGCCAGCTCGGCGCCCGTGAGGCGCTCAACCTCGACGGCGGCGGCTCCAGCGTGATGGCCACGGCGGCCGACGGCGTCATCAATCACCCGTCGGACTCCTCGGGCGAGCGCTCGCTGGGCGACGCCTGGGTCATCAAGCCCTGAGCCCGTACGTCCCGTACGCGAAGGACTGACCGGTCAGGGGGCCGGTCAGTCCTCCGGGGGCTCCTCCGGCGGCACCACCGGCCGCTCGGCCGACAGGTCCGCCTCCGTGCCGTCCGGTACGAACTCGCACCACACCGCCTTGCCGTCGCCCCTGGGCTCGATGCCCCAGCGGGCCGACACCGCCTCGATGAGCATCAGACCGCGCCCGGAGGTGGCCGCCTCGCCGGGGGTGCGGCGGCGCGGGCGGACGCTGGAGCGGTCCTTGACCCACAGCCGTACGCGCCGCACCGGCTCGGGCAGCACCTCCAGCGTGAGGACGGCGCCGCCCTCGGTGTGCAGCAGCACATTGCCCAGGAGCTCGCCCGCGGCCAGCTCCACGTCGTCGACGAGCTCCGCGAAGCCCCAGTCCTCCAGGGCCCGGCGCAGGGCCACCCGGGACTCCGCGAGGCCCTCGGGGTCGGCCTGGTGGATGTACTGGTGGATGCGGGGGGCCTGCGGGGTGCCCGGGTCGGGGGCGCGCCGCAGCACGAGCAGGGCGACGTCGTCACCGGTGCCCCAGCGCTCCCAGAGGGTGGCGGAGAGGTGGTCCGCGAGCGCGTCGGCCCCCTCGGGGCCCGTCCTGACGGCTCCCTCCAGGGCGTCCATCCCGGCCGCGATGTCCAGGCCGGGCTCCTCGACGAGCCCGTCGGTGCACATCACCATCGTCTCGCCGGGCACCAGGTCGAGCCGGGTCTCGGGGAACTCCTCGTCGTCGAACTCGGTGGCGAGCCCGAGCGGGAGTCCGCCGCGCAGTTTGGGGCGGCCCACCCGGCCGTCGGTGTGCCGGATGAACGGCCCCAGGTGGCCCGCGCGGACGGCCCGTACACCGCCGGAGGAGAGGTCCACCTGGGCGTACGTACAGGTCGCGAAGCGTTCGGTGTCGAGTTCGGCCAGGAAGCGCGAGGCGCGGGCGAGCACGGTCGCGGGCGGGTGCCCCTCCCCCGCGTACGCGCGGATCGCGATCCTCAGCTGGCCCATGATCGCGGCGGCGTGGGTGTCGTGGCCCTGGACGTCGCCGACCACGACCCCGACCCGGCCCCGGGGCAGCGCGATCACGTCGTACCAGTCGCCGCCGACCTCCCGGCCGCCCCAGGCCGCGTGGTAGCGCACGGCGATCTCGGCGCCGGGGACCACGGGCACGTGCCGCGGCAGCATCGACGCCTGGAGGCCCGTCGCGAACTCGCGCTCCTGGTCGAAGAGGATGGCCCGCTGGAGCGACTGGGCGAGGATGCCCGCCAGGCCCAGGCAGAGGTTGCGGTCCTCGGCCGAGAAGTCGCTGCGCCCCCGGAAGAACAGCGCGAGCCCGCCGACCGCGCGGGCCTGGGCGATCAGCGGCAGGAAGGCCGCCGCGTCCAGTTCGAGGTGCTGGATGTACGGGGCGAGCCGGGGGAAGGTGTGGCCGAGCTCGCCGAGCGAGGTGACGAACCGGGGCCGGCCGGTCAGCACGGCCTCGGCGAGCGGCAGCGAGTCGTCCAGGCGGTGCAGCTTCAGCTCGTCGAGCGCGTCCATCGAGTCGCCGGCCGTCGCGATGACCTTGAGCGCGCCGCCGTCGATCAGGCAGAGGATGAGCCCGTCGGCGCCGAACCGTTCCATCCCGTCGGTGCCGGTGAGGACGGCGGCGACGTCCTCGACGGTCACCGCCTTGGAGAGGGCCTCGGTGGTGCCCTGGACCATGCCGGTGATGCGTCTTCGGCCCGCCTCCAGCGGGCTGATCAGCGTGAACTCGGTGAGCTCGGTGGAGGCGTTGCGGACGATCCCGAGCACGCGGTACGCGCTGCCCCGCTCGTCGCGCAGGATCCGCCCACGCACATGGGTCCACTGCCGGTGTCCGTTGCGCCGCCGCAGCTGGAAGTAGGCGCCGTAGGAGGAGCGGCCGGTCTGCATGGCCTCGTCGATCACCGCGTTGACCCGCATGCCCTCCTCGGGGGGCACCCGGGAGACCAGCGAGTCGGGGTTCCCGTCGTATTCCTCGGGCTTCAGGTCGAAGACGGCCAGACCTGCGTCATCGAACGCAAGGGTGTTGTTCGCCAGGTCCCAGTCGAAGCTGCCCATGCGGTTGAGGGCCAGCCTCTCGCCCGGCCCGATCTCCCGTCGGTCGCGTCCAGCCACTGCGTCAGCTTAACTTCGGGGGTTTTTCCTCCGCATCACGGAGCCGCGCCCAAAGGGCCCGTCGTGGTGCGGTCGGCCCACAGCCACCCGTTCGGCCGCGCCCCGGAGGCGCCGGGGGCGGGATTGTGCCTCAGCACCGCGTCGATCAGCCCCGAGGTCGCTTCGGGGAAGTCCATGGGGACGATGCCCAGCCCGGTCCGGCCCGGCAGCGCCGAACCGTTCAGGAAGTCGCGCACCTGCGGGTTGAGCCGGGCGGCGTTCCATTCGGGCGGCAGAGCGGCGGCCGTGCTCACATAGTTGATGCAGAGCTTGCCGGGCTGGTCGGCCGCCTTGCGGAACTGGGCCTCGATCTTGGGGTACTTGCCGAAGGGCTCGGCGTTGTAGTCGTCCTGGATGTCGAAGAGCGCCGGGTCGCCGTAGCGGACGCCCGGCAGGCCGCCGTTGTCGGCGAGCAGCACCACCTTGCCCCGGGCCTCGCCCAGCGTGGGCAGCGCGCCGTCGAGGCGGAACAGCGAGCGCCAGCCCTTCTGGTCGAGGTAGAGGTCGAAGATCCGGCGGAACTCCGCGTCGCTGACCGTCGAGTACTCCTGCTTGACGCGCATCAGCACGGTTTCGCCCGGGTGGGCGGCGAGGAAGTCCCGGCAGGCGATCAGCACATCGCCGAACATCAGGTTCTGGTAGAAGGCGGCGTGGTGGATGGCGAAGGCGTCGCCGGTGGCCCGGCAGCGTACGTCCAGGAAGCGGATGCCGGCGTTCAGCTGCGCGGCGACGACCGCGTTCTGGCACTTCACCCACAGGCCGCCGAACCGGGCGCCGGTGTCGTGCGTGCCGGGGATCGTCAGCTGCCGCAGCGCGGTCGCGCCGCCGAGGCCCGCCATCCAGTCGCCGGTGCCCAGGGCGCGGGCCCGGGCGGGCGCGGCGCCCGCGTACGCGAGGAGTCCGGCGGCCGGAAGCACGGCCGCTCCTTTGAGAAAGCCACGCCGGTCCATGCCCACGCTCCCCCTGCCGCTCGGCGGCCCCGCGGGGCCCACCCGGTCGTCGCTGTGGCATGGAAGCACAGCGGGCCGCAGGAGAACAGGCGTCGCGCAGCACCGATTACCGCTCGGTAGTCCGGGGCCGCCCGGAAGAGGACCTCACGGTCCTGGAGCAGGGTGCCGCAGGGGCGCACCACCTTGGGCAACACCATCAAGTATGTCAAGGCCTGTCCGTACGTGTCACCGGTAGTCGCCGGGGTCCGCGTCCAGCCCGCGCTCGCGGTCCTCCAGGAAGCGCCAGATGTCGGGGCGGGAGCCGTCGACGTCGGTGAAGCCGTAGACGCGGGCGAGTTCGCCGGAGCTGACCGACTTCTGGTTCCAGCGGGACCGGCCGGCGTCGGCCGCCAGGGCGGTGACCGCGCGTCCCACGAACCGCGGCGACTCCGAGAGCGCGAAGTCCGGCGGGGCCGCCGCCTCCCGCCAGTTCTCCTCGGTGGCGCCCAAGGCGTCGAGCATCATCTCCGAGCGCAGCCAGCCGGGCGTGAGGGAGACGGCCGTGCCGCCGTACGGCCCGAGCTCGTGCCCCTGCGAGAACGCCAGCCGGTTCACGGCGACCTTGGCCAGGTCATAGAAGACGGAGAGCCGGTAGTGCGCCGCGTTGTAGGCGGCGGTGCCGTCGGTCACCTCGACCAGCAGACCGCCCGGCCGGGCGATGAGCAGCGGCAGCAGATGATGGGAGGTGATCAGATGGGTGTCGACGGCGAGCCGCAGGATGCGCAGTCCGTCGTCGAGGTCGTGCTCCCAGACCGGCGTGTTCCAGTCGGCGGGGCCGCCCTTGAGGAGCTCGGCGCCCCAGATGTCGTTGACCAGGACGTCCACGGCGCCGTACTCGTCGGCGATCCGCTCGGCCAGCGCCTTCACCTGGGCCGGGTCGAGGTGGTCGGCGGCGGCCGCGACGCCGGTGCCGCCGAGCCGGGTGACCAGTTCGGCGGTCTCCTCGACGGTCTCGCCGCGGTCGTAGTCGGACGGGATCGGATGCGTACGGCTGCTGCGGCCGGTGCACACCACGGTCGCGCCCGCCTCGCCCAGGGCGGCGGCGATGCCCCGGCCCGCGCCCCGGGTGGCTCCTGCCACCACGGCCACGCGGCCGTACAGCGCCCGCCCGGCCGGTTCGGCCCGAGGTCCGTCCACGGTCCGAGTCTGCCCGCGCCGGGGCCTCGGATTACCGGTTCGGCCCCGTATTCGACAGGATGGGCGCATGACCGAGATCCACACCCCCCGTCTGCTCCTGCGCCGCTGGGACGAGGACGACCTGCCCGCCCTGGCCGACATCAACGCCGATCCGGACGTCATGCGCTGGACCGGGGACGGCTCGGTCCTCGATCTGGAGGAGACGGCCGACGAGATGGAGCGCTGGGAGGAGGACTGGGACGAGGAGGGCTTCGGGCTCTTCGCCGTCGAACTCCTCGGCTCGGGCGAGCTGGCCGGGTTCACCGGGCTCTCCGTCCCCACCTATCTGCCCGAGGTGCTGCCCGCCGTGGAGATCAGCTGGCGCCTGGGACGGCAGTTCTGGGGGCAGGGGTACGCCTCGGAGGCCGCGCACGCGGCGCTGGAGTTCGCCCTCCAGGACCGCGGCCTCGACCGGGTCCTCGCCATCGCGCGCGTGGGCGACAGCGCCTCCGAGAACGTGATCCGCAAGCTGGGCATGGTCCCCGAGAAGGTCACGACCGACCGCCGGTACGGCAACCAGGTGGCGGTCCACTCCATCGACCTCACCGAGTACGCGGGTTAGGGCCTGTCCGGCGGATCTGGTCGGCTTCGGCCCGGGGCGCCGTTCTCGGTGCCTGGTCCGCGTCCAGCCGGCCCGGCGCCGAGTGGACGCCGGGCTGGTACTTGGGCAGCCGGACCGTGATCTTCATTCCGGCGCCCACCGCCGTCTCGATGACCAGGCCGTGGCCGTCCCCGTACACCTGGCGCAGCCGGTCGTCCACGTTGGACAGACCGATGCCGGCGGACGGGCCGGCCTCGCCCGCGAGGATGCGGCGCAGCCGGCCGGGCTCCATGCCGACGCCGTTGTCCTCGATGACGACCAGCGCCTCGGACCCGGCGTCCTGCGCGGTGATGCTGATGTGGCTCTTGTCGGTCTTGCCCTCCAGGCCGTGTTTGACGGCGTTCTCGACGAGCGGCTGGAGGCAGAGGAAGGGCAGGGCCACCGGCAGCACTTCGGGGGCTATCTGCAGGGTCACCGACAGCCGCTCCCCGAAGCGGGCGCGGACCAGCGCCAAGTACTGGTCGATGGCGTGCAGTTCGTCGGCCAGGGTGGTGAAGTCGCCGTGCCGGCGGAACGAGTAGCGGGTGAAGTCCGCGAACTCCAGGAGCAGTTCGCGGGCCCGGTCCGGGTCCGTCCGTACGAACGAGGCGATCACGGCCAGCGAGTTGAAGACGAAGTGCGGGGAGATCTGCGCCCGCAGCGCCTTGATCTCGGCCTCGATCAGCCGGGTACGGGACCGGTCGAGGTCGGCGAGCTCCAGCTGGACCGAGACCCAGCGGGCCACCTCGCCCGCCGCCCGTACGAGGACCGCCGACTCTCGCGGCGCGCAGGCGACCAGGGCGCCGTGCACCCGGTCGTCGACGGTGAGCGGGGCCACCACCGCCCAGTGCAGGGCACAGCCGTCGTCGTCGCAGCGGATGCGGAACGCCTCGCCCCGGCCGGTCTCGCGGATGCGGCCGAGCCGCTCCAGGATCTCCGCGCTGTGGTGCTCCCCCGCCCCGTCCCAGGTCAGCACCGATGACCCGTCGGTCAGGCACAGCGCGTCGGTGCCGAGCAGGGTGCGCAGCCCGCGGGCGGCGCGGCGCGCGGTGTCGGGGGTGAGTCCGGCCCGCAGCGGGGGCGCGGCCAGGGACGCGGTGTGCAGGGTCTGGAAGGTGGCGTGCTCGACGGGCGTGCCCAGATCTCCGAGCCCCTGCGGGCGCGCGGTGCGCCGCCCGGCCCAGAACCCGGCCGCGACCAGTGGAAGGGCCGCCGCGAACATCCCGGCCAGGAAGCCGTTCACGCCTGGGCCTGACGGGGTGCGGCGCCTCGGGCAGGTCCGCCGCGCCGGCCCGCGTACAGCGCCTCCGGCAGGTGGAAGCGGGCCAGTATCGCGGCCGTGCCCGCCGGGATCCGGGCCGCCGTCGCGAGGGACACCAGGATCATCGTCAGGAAGCCGAGCGGCACCGACCAGAGGGCGGGCCAGGCGAGCAGTGCGTGCAGCGGTCCGCCGCCGGGCAGGCCCGCCATGGTGGCGGTGACCGCGAGCAGCGCCGAGCCGCCGCCCGCCACCATCCCGGCCGCCGCGCCCGGCGGGGTGAGCCCGCGCCACCAGATGCCCAGCACCAGGAGCGGGCAGAACGAGGACGCGGAGACCGCGAACGCCAGGCCCACCGCGTCGGCCACCGGAAGCCCGCCCACCAGGGCGCTGGCCGCCAGGGGCACCGCGACCGCGAGCAGGGTGGCGAGGCGGAAGTGCCGTACGCCCCGGGTCGGCAGCACGTCCTGGGTGAGGACGCCCGCGACCGCCAGGGTCAGGCCCGAGGCGGTGGACAGGAACGCCGCGAAGGCGCCGCCCGCGAGCAGCGCCCCGAGCAGGTTCCCGCCGACCCCGCCGATCACCAGGTGCGGCAGGACGAGCACGGCCGCGTCGGCCTGTCCGGTGAGGGCGAGTTCGGGCGCGTACAGCCTGCCCAGGGCGCCGTAGACGGGCGGCAGCAGATAGAAGGCGCCGATCAGGCCGAGGACGACGACCGTGGTGCGGCGGGCGGCGACACCGTGCGGGCTGGTGTAGAAGCGGACCACCACGTGCGGCAGGCCCATGGTGCCGAGGAAGGTGGCGACGATCAGGCCGTACGTGGCGTACAGCGGGCGTTCCTGGCGGGCGTGGGCGAGCGGGGTGGACATGCCCGCGCCGCCCGCGTCGCTGCTGGGGACGGGGTCGCCGGGGGCGAACACGAGCCGGGTGCCGCGCTCGACGCGATGGGTGCCGGCGGGCAGGAGGACGCGTTCGGCGTGGTGGCGGGCGCCGTCGACGGTGCCGGTGGCGGTGACGGTCAGCGGGGCGGCGAGCTTGATGTCGAGGGTGTCGTCGACGCGTACGGCCCGCTGCTCGCGGAAGGCGGCGGGCTCGTCGAAGGCGACGCGCGGGGTGCCGTCGCCCTGCCAGGCGAGGAGCAGGAAGAGCGCGGGCACGAGGAGGGCGGTGAGCTTCAGCCAGTACTGGAAGGCCTGGACGAAGGTGATGCTGCGCATACCGCCCGCGGCGACGGTCGCGACGACGACCACCGCGACCAGGACGCCGCCGAACCAGCGCGGCGCCCCGGTGAGCACGTGGAGGGTGAGGCCCGCGCCCTGGAGCTGCGGCAGCAGATAGAGCCAGCCCACCCCGACGACCAGGGCGGCCGCGAGCCTTCGCACGGAGCGGGATTCGAGCCGGGCCTCGGCGAAGTCGGGCAGGGTGTACGCGCCGGAGCGGCGCAGCGGGGCCGCCACGAACACCAGCAGGACGAGATAGCCGGCGGCGTAGCCCACCGGGTACCAGAGCATGTCCGGGCCCTGGACGAGGACGAGTCCGGCGATGCCGAGGAAGGAGGCGGCGGAGAGGTACTCGCCGCTGATCGCGGCCGCGTTGAGCCGGGGGCCCACGGTGCGCGAGGCCACGTAGAAGTCGGAGGTGGTCCGGGATATGCGCAGGCCGAGCGCGCCGACGAGGACCGTGGCGAGGACCACGAGGGCCACGGCCGGTACGGCGTAGTTCTGGTTCACGTTCTCACGTTCCTCGGCGGCGCCGGGCGGGCGGTCAGCGGTCCTCGACGAGGCGGGCGAAGTCCTGTTCGTTGCGCTCGGCGCGCTTCACGTACCAGCGGGCGAGCAGCACGAGTGGCGGGTAGACGCCGAAGCCGAGCACGCCCCAGACGAGCCCGGGGTTCTGCGGCCGCACCGCGAACACCAGCGGCAGCGGACCGACGAGCAGCACGAGGACGGCGAAGACGGTGAGCCCGGCGAGCAGTTGGCTGCGCATGAGGGAGCGCACATAGGTGTGGCCCAGGGTGGTCTGCTCGTCGATCTCGGTCCGGGGGCGGTAGCCGGTGAGCCCGCGGGTCCGCCGGGGCACCCCGGTGACGACGACACGGCGTTCCGTCGGATCCTGCGGCACGGCTGCCTCCCCAAGGCTCTGTGTCGCCAGAGACTAAGGCCTGTCCGGCGGATCTGGTCGGCTTCGGCCCGGGGTGCCGTTTCGGTGCTGGTGAGCGGGGGTCTGATGCTTCCCCAATGCCGCAAGGCGGAGGAGGGCGACATGGCGGAGCCATGGCAACCGATGACAACGCCGCTGGGGTCCCCCTGGCCCTTGAGGCCTTGGGGGAAGGCGTGCCAGACCCCCGCGTGCCGAGCAGATCCGCCGTCGCGCCCTGGTACGGAGTGCCGCCGTGCCCTCTCCGTCCCCGGTGCCACGCGTTCCGAATCACCCCGCCCACATATGGATGGCACACACGGGCATACCTATGTACCCTAGGTTTAAACCTAGGAGCCCTAGGAAGGTCGGCTCCAGGGCGGAGAACAGCGACGACGGAGGTACGGGGCGCATGGCACGTGCGGGACTCACAGCCGACCGGGTCACGGCGGCGGCCGCCGATCTGGCGGACGGGATCGGGTTCGACAACGTCACCCTGTCGGCCCTGGCACGGCACTTCGGCGTGAAGGACGCGAGCCTGTACTCCCACGTCAAGAGCGTGCGGGACCTGCGCACCCGGGTCGCGCTGCTGGCCGGCGGCGAGCTCATCGACGAGATCGCCGTCGCGGTGGCGGGCCGGTCGGGGCGGGACGCCCTGATGGCGTACGCCGACGCGTACCGGGCGTACGCACTGGCCCACCCCGGCCGGTACGCGGCGACCCAGATCCGGGTGGACCCGGCGGCCGTCGCCGACTCGCCCGCGATGCGGCGGACCGTGGAGATCACCTACGGGATGCTGCGCGGCTACGGGCTCGCCGAACCGGACCTGACCGACGCGGTACGGCTGCTGCGCAGCACCTTCCACGGCTACATCAGCATCGAGGCCCAGGGCGGCTTCAACCACGTACGCGACGTGGACACCTCGTGGCGGCGGGCCGTCGCGGCCCTGCACGTCCTTCTCGAACACTGGCCGGCCTCATCCACAGAGGAAGCGAACCATGCCTGAGCTGCGCGTACCCGGCGCGACCCTGTACTACGAGAAGCGCGGCACCGGTCCGGCGCTGCTGATGATCCCCGGCGGGGGCGGGGACGCCGCCTCCTTCGACCTGGTGGGGGCCGACCTGGCCGACCGGTTCACCGTCGTCGCCGTCGACCCGCGCGGCAAGTCCCGCAGCGCCGCCGGCGAGCGGGGCCGGGACCAGCGGGTGGAGGTGCACAGCGACGACATGCACCGGCTGCTCGCCGAAGTCTCGCCGGGTGAGCCCGCCTTCCTCTTCGGCAGCAGCTCGGGCGCGATCATCGCGCTCGACCTGCTGGCCCGGCACCCGGAGCGGCTGCGGCTCGTCGTGGCCCACGAGCCGCCGACGCTGGGGCTGCTGCCCGACGCGGACCGGTGGCAGGCGGCCTTCGCGGACGTCGTCGAGGCGTTCGGCCGCGACGGCCTGGAGGCGGCGATGGCCGCACTCGGCGCGGCGGCGGGCCAGGAGGGCGCCGACGAGCCGGACGACGAGCGGGACGCAGGCACTTCGGTGAGCGCGAGCGCCGAGCGGTTCCGGCGGATGCGGGAGAACATGCCGCAGTTCCTGGAGCACGAACTGCGCCGGTTCAGCGGGCACATGCCGGACATGGACGCGCTGGCGGCGCACTCCGGGCGGCTGGTCCCGGCGTGCGGGCGCGCTTCCCGGGATCTGCTGCTCGCCCGCCCGGCGGCGGTGCTGGCCGAGCGGTTCGGCACCGGGCTGGCCGAATTCCCGGGCGGCCACGTCGGCCTGAGCACGCATCCGGTCCGTTTCGCGAAGGTGCTGCGGCGGACGCTGGCGGCGGCCATGGCCGAGGACGTGGTGTAGCGGCTGGGACGGGCTCGCGAAAAAGGTCTGGACCAGACGGTTGACCGATTGGTCCAGACCTTCTACGTTGCGCAGCGATCCGCCCTGTCCCATCCCCCACTGCACCGCAGGGAGGAACGATGTCCTCGCCTTCGTCCCTACCGGGCTCGCCCTCGCGCTCATCGGGCTCGCCCCGCCGAAGACTCCTCGCGCTGCTCGGCGCACTGCTGCTCCCCGTCGCCCTGCTCACGGGCCTCGCCGCCACCCCCGCCCACGCGGCGAGCGGCCTCACCGCCTCCTTCAGCAGCCAGGACAACGGCTCCTGGTGGAAGGGGACGTACGTCATCCGCAACACCACCTCCTCCCCCGTCACCGGCTGGACCCTGGAGTTCGACCTCCCGGCCGGGGTCTCCCTCAGCGGCCACTACAACGGTGACGCCACCGTCAGCGGCCGCCATGTGACGGTGAAGAACGCCTACTACAACGCGACCGTCGCGGCCAACTCGACGACCGAGCCGTACAGTTACTGGTTCGTGGCGAGCGGCCCGATCGCCGCGCCCGGCGTGTGCACGGTCAACGGCGACAAGTGCGACGGCACCCCCGACGCGCCGCCGTCCACGCCCGGCGCCCCCAAGGTCACCTCGGTCACCGCGCACAGCGTGTCGCTCGCCTGGGCCGCGGCGACGGGCGGCGACTACCCCGTGGCCTCGTACGACGTGCTGAGCGGCGCCACGGTCGTCGCCACCGCCGCCACCCCCTCGGCCACGGTCACCGGCCTCACCCCGGCCACCGCCTACGGCTTCGCGGTCCGGGCCAGGGACACCCGGGGCAACACCGGTCCGCAGAGCGCGGTGGTCACCGCGACGACCACCGACCCGGCCTCCGACCCGACACCGCCGACCGCGCCCACCGGCCTGCGCTCCACCGGCCGGACGTCGACGAGCGTGAGCCTGGCCTGGAACGCGTCGAGCGACAACGTCGGCGTGGCCGCGTACGACGTGTACCGCGACGGGGTGCTCTCCCAGACGCTCTCCGCCGCCACCCCCACCGCGACCGTCGCCGGGCTGACCCCCGCCACCACGTACACGTTCACGGTGAAGGCACGCGACGCGGCCGACAACGCCTCGCCCGCCTCCGCGCCCCTGGACGTCACCACCGACGACCAGGCCGGCACCGGCAAGTACCTGAAGGTCGGCTACTTCGCCCAGTGGGGCATCTACGGCCGCCAGTACTTCGTGAAGAACCTCGACACCTCGGGCTCGGCCGCCAGGCTCGACGTCGTCAACTACGCCTTCGAGAACATCGATCCGGGCAGCCTGACCTGTCTGGCCGGGGTCACCAAGGGCGTCGGCGCCAACCCGCAGGACCCCGACCAGGGCACCGGCGCGGGCGACGCGGACGCCGACTACGCCCGGCCGTTCAGCGCCGCCCAGTCGGTGGACGGCGCCGCCGACGACGGCTACGCCAAACTCCGGGGCAACTTCAACCAGATCAAGAAGCTCAAGGCCAAGTACCCCCACCTGAAGGTCGTCGTCTCGCTCGGCGGCTGGACGTACTCGAAGTTCTTCACGGACGCCGCCGCCACCGACGCCTCGCGCAAGAAGTTCGTCTCGTCCTGCGTCGACGTGTGGATCAAGGGCAATCTCCCCGCCTACAACGGCGCGGGCGGCCCGGGCACGGGCGCCGGGGTCTTCGACGGCATCGATCTGGACTGGGAGTGGCCCGGCTCGCCCGACGGCCACGCGGGCAACCACTACTCCACGGCCGACAAGGCCGATCTCGCCCTGCTGCTCGGCGAGTTCCGCAAGCAGCTCGACGCGCTCGGCGGCCCGCACAGGCTCCTGACCGCGTTCACCCCCGCCGACCCGGCGAAGATCCAGCAGGGCTGGGACCTCACCAAGATCTTCTCGTCCCTGGACTTCGCCAATGTGCAGGGGTACGACTTCCACGGCGCCGGCAGCGACAACTCCTGGGAGCCGAACCGCGCCGGCCACCAGGCGAACCTCTACACCGACACCCAGGACCCGTACGCCACCCACTTCAGCGTGGACGGGGCCGTGCGGACGTATCTGGACGCCGGGGTCAACCCGCGCAAGCTCACCGTCGGCTTCCCGTTCTACGGGCGCGGCTGGCAGAGCGTCGCGGACGGCGGGGCGCACGGTGAGTGGCAGTCGGCCCACGGGGCCGCGCCCGGCCAGTTCGCGGAGGAGGCCGGGGTGCGCGGCTACGGCAACATGACCGGCGGCGTGCCCGGGCTGACCGTCTACCACGACGAGCAGTCCGTCTCCACGTACGGCTACACCGGGGCCGACGGGCAGTGGTGGACCTTCGACGACACCTGGTCGATCGGCAGGAAGACGGCCTACCTCAAGTCGAAGGGACTGCTCGGCGCCATGGTCTGGGAGATGTCCGGCGACACACCCGGCGGCAGCCTGATGAGCGCGCTGGCCGGGGGGCTCGGCTGAGGGGCCCGGCGCGGCTTTGGCAGCCAGGCCCTAGCCGATGCTCCGGAACGCGAGCACCGCGTTGTGGCCGCCGAAGCCGAACGAGTCGCTGAGCGCGATGTCGCCGTCCAGCGGCAGTGAGCGCGGGCTGCGGCGTACGACGTCGAGGGCGATCCCGTCCTCGACGTCGTCGCACCCGGCCGTGGGCGGAATCAGCCCGTCCCGCAGCGCCAGGACCGTGGCGATGGCCTCCACGCCGCCCGCGCCGCCCTGGAGATGGCCGAGAGCGCCCTTGTTGGCGGTGACCGGGACATCCGGGGTGTGGGCGCCCAGGACCCGGCCCAGGGCCCGCGCCTCGGCCCGGTCGCCCTCGACCGTGGCGGTGGCGTGGGCGTTGACGTGGACCACGTCGGCGGCCGTGGCGTCCGCGTCCGCCAGGGCCGCCCGCAGCGCCACCTCGATGCCGCGTCCGCTCGGCTCGGGGGCCGCCATGTGGAAGGCGTCGGCCGAGAGACCCCATCCGGCGGCCTCGCAGTAGATGCGCGCGCCCCGCGCCCGGGCGTGCTCCTCGGCCTCCAGGACCAGCACGCCCGCGCCCTCGCCGAGGACGAATCCGTCCCGCTTCTTGTCGAACGGGCGGGACGCGGACTCCGGGTCGTCGTTGCTGGTGGAAACGGCTCTCATCGCGGCGAAGGACGCCAGGATCGCCGGGGTGATCACGGCTTCGGTGCCGCCCGCCACCACCAGGTCGACGTGTCCGTCACGGATACGGTCCATGGCGTGCCCGATGGCCTCGGTGCCGGAGGCGCAGGCCGACACCAGGGTGCTCGCCTCGCCCAGGATGCCGAGGTCGATGGAGATCTGGGCGGCGGCCGAGGACGGCACCAGCATCGGCGCGGTGTGCGGCGAGACCGCGCGCGGGCCCCGCTGCTCAAGGCGCCGCTGGGCCTCGACGAGCACCGGCGCGCCGCCGACGATCGTCCCCAGTGACACCCCGGTCCGGGCGGGCAGCAGCCCGCTCTCGCGGGCGCCCTCCAGGTCCAGGCCGGCGTCCCGCCAGGCCTCGCGCGCGGCGAGCACGGCCAGTTGCGCGGACCGGTTCATCCGCCGCGCCAGCGGCCTGGGCAGCAGGTCGGCCGGGTCCACCGCGGCCCGGGCGGCAAGCCGTACCGGCAGCGCGTCGAACTCCCCCTCCTCCAGCAGCCGCACCGCCGACCGCCCCGAGAGCAGCCCCTGCCAGAGCCCGGGCACGTCCGCTCCGAGCGGGGTGAGCGCGCCGAGGCCGGTCACCACGACCCGCCGTCCGCCGGCGCCGGGGGCCTCGGGCTTGGTCACGTCGGCCGGGTCGACCCGGCCCACCCGCACCACCTGGCGCTCGCGCCGGTCCAGGAGGCGCTCCTGGTCGGGGCCGCCGCCCACCGGGCGCAGGACGAGCCGGGTCCGGGCCTCGCTGGCGGGCGCGGTGCGCGTCACGACGTGCCAGCTGTCCACGCCGGTCGCGACGACGTCGCCCGGTACGAGTTCTCCGGTGGTGAGGAGACAGCACTCCCCGCCCATGACCGGCTCTTCGCTCATCGCCGCTTCCTGATTCGCATGTGTGAACGGCCCCAGGGCATCACTTCAGCCCTAAGAAGTCGATAAAGCGATCTGGGAACATCTTGCCCGTCCCACCTCGCACCAGCACCTCGGCGGGCCGGGCACCGCACCGGGCATCCGGCCCGCTTCCGTACAGTCCGACCAGTCGGTACGGTCCCGGCATGCCCCCATGACTGAGCCCGTTCCGCCGGTCCACGGCCACGGCACCGCCCGCGCGGTCGCCGCGCTCTACGGGATCTTCGCCCGGCGGGGCCGCCGCGGCGACCGCCGCATCCTGTCGCCCGAGGCAGCCGAGCGCGTCCGCGAGGGCCAGGGCGCCCGCCGCGCCCTGGTGGTCGGCGCGGGCTTCGCGCACGAGAGCGAGCTCGGCCTCGGCCTGTGGCTGAGCGGCCCCAGCGGCTCGTACGGCCCCGGTCCGCGCGCGGTCGGCCACGACGGCTACGGCGGCCTGACCCGGAGGCGGGGATCTCCCTCGGCTGCGTCATGAACCGCATGGGCTCCCACATCGCGGACGACCCGCGCAGGATGGCGCTGGTCGAGGCCGCAGCGCACGGTGAACCCCGGGCACGGCGCTCAGGGGCGGCCCGCCTCCGGGACCGCCTCGCCGCGCCGTACCGGCTCCGGCGGGGTGCCGTCCCCGAAGGGCCGGCCGCCCAGCTGCTCCCGGTGATGGGGTGTCAGCCAGCCTGACAGATCGGGGCCGACGGGCACGATTCCGGTCGGGTTGAGGCCGGACTGCACGATGTAGTAGTGCCGCTTGATGTGGTCGAAGTCGACGGTGTCGCCGAAGCCGGGTGTCTGGAAGAGGTCCCGGGCGTAGGCCCAGAGCACCGGGTCCTCGATCAGCTTGTTCCGGTTGCACTTGAAGTGCCCGTGGTAGACGGCGTCGAAGCGCACCAGCGTGGTGAACAGACGGATGTCCGCCTCGGTGATGCTGTCCCCGACCAGATAGCGGCGGTCCGCGAGGCGCCCGGACAGCAGGTCGAGCCGGCGGAACACATCGCGGTGGGCGTCCTCGTACTCGCGCTGCCCGGTCGCGAAACCGGCCCGGTACACCCCGTTGTTGAGGTCGCGGTAGACACCGTCCATCACCTCGTCGATCTCGTCGCGCAGCTCCTCGGGGTACAGGGCGGGCGCGCCCGCCCGGTGCAGCTCGCGCCACTCGGTGGCGAGGTCCAGGGTGATCCGCTGGAAGTCGTTGGTGACCAGCTCCCCACTGGGCACGTCCACGATCGCCGGGACGCTGACGCCGCCCGAGTAGCCGGGCTCGCGTGCCTCGTACGCCTCGCCGAGGTAGCGGATGCCCAGCACCGGGTCCCGGCCGTCCGGATGGAGGGTGAAGCGCCAGCTGCGGTCGTCCTGGATCGGGTCGGCCACCGCCAGCGAGAGCGCGTCGTCCAGGCCGAGGAGCCGTCGCGAGACCAGGGCGCGGCTCGCCCAGGGGCAGGCCCGGCTGACGACCAGCCGGTAGCGGCCGTACTCGACGGGCCAGCCGTCGCGCCCGTCCCGCGTGATGCGGTCCACGAAGTGGCTGCGCGAGCGCTTGAACGGCTTGTTCCCGTATCCCGCGTTGCCGTCCGTGCCCTCCATGCCCGCCGTGTCGCTGTCGTCGGGGCGGCTCATCGCCGTCTCCTTCCCGCTGGACTCGCGTACTTTCTGCGAGCCTTCCCCCGAAGCGGGAGATCTCCCACGGGATGAGCCGCCCGGTCGAGCCTGTGTCCCCCGTCGGGGCTGGCCCAGGGCTGGGGCCTGCCCTAACTGAACGGGTCGAGCGTCAGATACGCCTGCCTCGGATCCCCGTCGTTCACCAGCGACTCGTGGTTGCCGACGTCGTCGAAGGCGAAGGCGTACGCCTTGCCGTCGGCCATCCGGGAATGGATCTCGCGGGCGTACTCGTTGGTCACCGCGTCCTGGTAGAAGGCGGCGGACCCGGTGTCGGGCTGGTTGGGGTTGACCAGCAGCGTGGAGCGGTTGTAGCCCGCGCAGAGCGTGCGCGAGATCGGGCCGCGCACCAGGTCGTTCGGGGCGTCGAGCAGCTTGTAGCAGCCGAAGACGCTGTCGGAGTCGGGCTTCTGGAAGCTGGTGACGACCGCGCCCGCGCTGTTGGTGAAGTTCATCGTGGAGCCGGAGACGCGGCCGAAGTACTTGGTGTTCGGCTGGTCGGCGAAGGGTGTGACGGTCAGCGTCGAGGTGCTGTACTTCTGCCAGACACGGTTGATGTAGTCGTCGAGGACGGTCTTCGCCGGCGCGCCCGACTCGATGCCGTGGCCGGGGGCTAGTGCGCGCAGGACCGTGCCGTCGGGCCGGGTCTGGATCAGGTTCGCCCAGCCGCCCGGCTTGCCCTTGAGCGCGGTGAAGATGCCGTGGTAACCGCCGGGCTTCAGATGCCCGGTCGACTTGGTGGTGCCGTCGGCCGTCTTCACACCGACCGCGTACGGGGCCGAGACCATGTCGACCTGGGTGCTGTTGATCCAGAGTCCGGCGTCGTTGAGCGTGTACTCGGACCAGTTGAAGAGGATGTTCCGGTTCGGGTCGCTCGGATTCTGCACCGCCGGCTGCACCAGACCGCCCGTGGTGAGCTTGAAGACGAGCTTCTGGCCGTACGAGAAGTAGACGCGGCCGGAGAACTTGGGTATCCGGATGGTCGTCGACTGCCCGCTCGCCGGCCCGGCGATCGAGGCGTCGGGCGCCGGGGTGGGCGGGTTGCCCCCGGCCGGCCAGGGGTGGAAGGCGCCGTTGGCGTCGGCCCAGCCCTGCCGGCCGGTCGAGAGCTGCGTTCCGAGGTTGTAGATGTAGACCGGCTCACCGCGGCCGGAGTTGTTGGTCACGGTGAGCGGGATGGTCGAGGGCACGGCGGCGGTGGCCGGGGATGCCGCGCCGGTGGCCGTGAATCCCGCTGCGACGAGCAACGCGGCGGCCAGGGGCGCCAGCGGTTTTCCTAGAGCGGACACGCTCCAACTCCTCATCAGATCGGCGACGTACGTGGGGGGCGCCGCGAGGGGGAATCACTTCTTCCACCTCGTGAGAGCGCTCTCAGAATCGTGGCCGGAAGAAGCCGTGTCAATGAGCGTGCGTCAATTACCTTGATGAACAAGGGGCGTTGGCGGGGCCGGATTGTTCACTTGCTGTCGCGGCCCCGCCCCTGTCCGATGTCGAGGCCCCCGTCACCTCAGGGCTACCGCCTGGGTGCCTCCGAGACCACCCGGCCCCGGTCCACCCAGCCGCCGTGTCCGTCGCCGCCCGCCCAGGCGTGCACGGAGGCCGCCGTGGCCGAGGGGCCCGCCAGGATGTAGTCGGCGTTGCCGTCCCCGCTGAAGTCCGCCAGCGACACCCGCGCGGCGTCGGTGGTGAAGCCGGTCGTGGTGGCGCCGAGGTCGACCCAGCTGCCCCGCCCGTCACCGCCCCGGTTGAGGAAGCTGCGGACCGCGCCGTTCGCTCCCACCACGCTGTAGTCGGGGCGGCCGTCGTCGTCGAGGTCGGCGAACCGCACCCGGCTCGCGTCGGCGGTCACCCCGGTGGCGACCCGGCCCCAGTCCGTCCAGCCGCCGTGCCCGTCGCCGCCCCCGTTGAGCCGCACCCGTACCTCGCCGGTGGCGCCGAGCGTGACGTAGTCGGTCCGGCCGTCGCCGTCGAAGTCCGCGAACACCACATGGCTCGCGTCCTCCGTGGTGCCCTCGGTGACCTGACCCAGTGCCTGCCAGCCGCCCTGCGGGTCGCCGCCCCGGTTGAGGTGGACGCGTACGGCGCCGGACGTGTCCAGGGCCAGGCAGTCGGCGCGGCCATCGCCGTCGAAGTCCGCGAACCGCACCCGGGCCGGGGCGGCGGGCAGGCCCTGGACGACCCGGCCGAGCGACTTCCAGCCGCCGTGCCCCGCGCCGCCCCGGTTGAGACGGACGGACACACCGCCGTGCCCGTCCAGCGTGAACTGGTCCGTGCGGCGGTCGCCGTCGAAGTCCGCCCAGCGCACGGAGTTCGCCCCGCCCGCCTCGGTACCGGCGCCGAGCGCGGGACCGCCGCTCTCCCAGCCGCGCCGCCACACCGCGTCGAGCGGCTTGAAGAAGGACCAGGCCATCCGCCGGAATCCGGCGTCGTTGGGGTGGAGCTGGTCGACGAACTCGGCCGAGGTGAGCGCGGGCGGCTCCACATAGCGGAACTTCCGCCCGGCCTGGCTCTCGCTCTCCTCCAGCGCCTCGGCCCGTACGTTGAACGCCTTGGCGGGCTCCTCCAGGCCGCTCGTCGTGGGGATGAGGCCCATCACGAGGACGGTGACGCCCGGCTTGTCCGCGTAGATCCGGTCGACCAGGGCCGCCAGCCGGTCGGGGGCGTGCGGCAGGTCGATGCCCCGGGCGATGTCGTTGATCCCGATGTGGAGCAGCACGACATCGGGCCGGGCACCGGCCATCCAGCCGTCGATGCCGTCGCGCAGCTGGTCGATGACGTAGCCGCTGTGGCCCTCGTTGGAGAAGTCGGCGAAGCTGCCGGAGGCCTTGGAGCCCACGAACCGTACGGTGTAGCGGCTTTCGAGCCGCATGATCTGCCACAGCGGACGCCGGTAGGAGGAGAGGGTGGGGCTGCCGCCGCCCCAGGTGATCGAGTCACCCAGCGGCATCACCCGGAGCACCGGGGTGCCCTTGTGGTCGGCGGCCGAGGGGCTCGCGGGCAGCGTCGCCAGGGAGAGCGCGCCCGCGAAGGCGAGGAGACCGCGGGTCAACCGGATACGTCTCATGATCTTCCTCCAGCCGGAAAGGCGCCGGTGACGCCTTGTCTTGACGGGGCATCAGTTGCCACGGCAGTCATGGGATCACTCCGGACCACCGTCTCGCGCGTTCTTGTACAGCAGGAGAACCCGGCCGGAGCAGCGGACGGCGCCGTGTTGACGCGCGCGGGACGAAGAACAACGGGCGTGGAACGCCCTCTTGCCCGCATGACAAGCCGCGCGCACGGTACTCGCAGGACGAGAACGCGCGGATTGCGCGCTCCAGCCCCCAACCCAGGAGGTGGCTTCGGATGACGGAGCCGATCAGCCCGGCCGTTGAGAAACCCGACACCGACGAATACCGCACCGGCACTTCGGGCACCACCCTGCAGTCCGCGCGGAGCGGTGCGGGTCAGCCACCGGCGACCCGGGGCCGGACGACGATCGCCGGGGGCGTGGTGGAGAAGATCGCCGGGCTCGCCGCGCGCGAGGTGCCGGGCATCCACGCGCTGGGCGGCGGGTTCGCCCGTACCATCGGCGCGATGCGCGACCGGGTGCCGCGGGCGCGCGGCGCGGCCGTCAGCCGGGGCGTGAAGGTCGAGGTCGGCGAGCGGCAGACCGCCATCGACCTGGACGTGGTGGTGGAGTACGGCGTGAGCATCACGGCGGTCGCGGCGGAGGTGCGCGAGAACGTGATCGCGGCGGTGGAGCGGATGACCGGTCTGGAGGTCGTGGAGGTCAACATCTCGGTCGACGACGTCCACCTGCCGGACGACGGCGCCTCCGAGGCCTCCGAGGGCCGCGTGCAGTAGCGGGACCGGGCCGCCGGGGCCCGGCTCATTCGTTCGGGGCCGCCGAGGTGGCCCGGCGGCCCCGGACCCGGGAGGCTGGGGAGGACTCCGACCGCCCCGAGGAGAGCCGATGGCCCCGACCCCGTACCGCTACGACGACCTGCGCGCCCTCTACGTCAACTGCACGCTCAAGCGCTCCCCCGAGGTCAGCAACACCGAAGGTCTGATCGACCGCAGCCGCGCGGTGCTGGAGGGGAACGGGGTCGCCACGGAGGTGATCCGCGCCGTCGACCACGACATCGCGACCGGCGTCTGGCCCGACATGACCGCGCACGGCTGGGCGGGCGACGCCTGGCCCGAGCTGTACGAGAAGGTGATGGCGGCCGACATCCTGGTGCTCTGCGGGCCCATCTGGCTGGGCGACAACAGCTCCGTCGCCAAACGGGTGGTGGAGCGGCTCTACGCCTGCTCCAGCCTGCTCAACGAGCAGGGCCAGTACGCCTATTACGGCCGGGTCGGCGGCTGTCTGATCACCGGCAACGAGGACGGCGTCAAGCACTGCGCCATGAACCTCCTCTACAGCCTCCAGCATCTCGGCTACACCATCGCGCCGCAGGCCGACGCGGGGTGGATCGGTGAGGCGGGGCCCGGCCCGTCGTATCTGGAGCCGGGCTCGGGCGGCCCCGAGAACGACTTCACCAACCGCAACACGGCCTTCATGAGCTGGAACCTGATGCACCTGGCGGCGATGCTCAAGCGGGCGGGCGGCATCCCCGCGCACGGCAACCAGCGGTCGGCGTGGGACGCGGGCTGCCGGGACGACTTCGCCAACCCCGAGCACCGGTGAAGTCCGGCCGCGGCACCGGGGGCACTCAGATCGTCCGAAATGCATCGGTGGAGCGCCGCAGGGGCGGCCGTGGCGGGCGGGGGCCGCCGGTTTCCTCACGGCCCCCGCCCTTCACGTACAGCTGCCGCCCCTGTCGACTCAGCCGAGCCGGACCGGGATCTCCTGGTAGCCGAAGGCGATGAACGACGGCACCTGGCTCAACTCGTCGACGCCGGCGGCGAGTCGCAGGTCCGGGAAGCGGTCGAACAGGGTGGGCAGCGCTGCCAGCGCCTCCATCCGGGCCAGCGGCGAGCCGATGCAGCGGTGGACGCCGATACCGAAGGCCAGGTGGTCGTCGGCGGCGCGGGTGGCGTCGAAGGCTCCGGCGTTCTCGCCGTAGTGGGCCGGGTCGTGGCCGGCCGCCGCGTAGGTGGTGACGATGGCGTCGCCCGCCGGGATGGTGACCCCGTCGACGGTGATGTCGGTGACGGCGAACCGCAGCGGCAGGGTGGCGATGGACGGGTGGACCCGCAGGACCTCGTCGATCACGTTGTCCCAGCTGATCTCGCCGGAGCGGACGGCGGCGAGCTGGTCGGGGTGGTGGAGCAGGTCGACGACGGCGTTGCCGATGAGGTTGACCGTGGTCTCGAAGCCGGCGCCTATGACGAGCAGCAGCGTGTAGACGAGCTCGTCGTTGCTGAGCCGGTCGCCGTCCTCGTCCCGGACCTTGATCAGCTCGGTGGTCATGTCGTCGCCCGGCACCTCGCTCTTGAACGCGATGAGCGAGGGCAGCACATAGGCGATCTGCTTCTGGACGGACTCGGCGTGCTCGGGGCTCGGGTCCGAGGTGTCCATGATGGCCGCGATCAGCCGCGCCATGTCCTTGACCAAGTAGCCGGGCACGCCGAACAGTTCGCAGATCAGCCGCATCGGCAGGGGGTGCGCGTAGGCCGCCTTCAGGTCGACCGGCTCGCCGGAGGCGGCCGCCTCGGCCAGCTCGTCGAGCAGCTCGGCGGTGATCTCCTCCACCCGGGCGCGCATCGCCTCGGTGCGCCGGGCGGTGAAGCTGGGGGCGACCAGCTTGCGCAGCCGGGTGTGGTCGGGCCCGTACGTGGAGAGCATGTTGATCACGCCGACCCAGCCCAGGATCCAGCCCCAGTCGGGGTGCTCGGCGAGCTCGGACCACAGCCCCCAGTGCTGGCGCGGGTCCTTGCTGACCCGGGGGTCGAGGATCAGGGACTTGAGGGTGTCGTAACCGGTGGGCGCCCAGGCGGGGATGCCCCCTGGCAGCTCGACGGGCACCACCGTGCCGAGCGCGCGCAGCTTGGCGCTCTCGGCGGGGATGTCGGCGCCGAACGGGTCGAGGGGCACACGCGAGGACGGGGTCATGCTCGTTCTCCTGGCTGGTCGGGGGTGCGCGGGGTGAAGCGGACGGGCAGCGACGTGAGCGAACGGTGGAACGGGCCGGGGCGCCAGGTCAGGCGCCCGCGCTCGGTGGTGGGGTCGAGGTCGGGCAGCCACTGGGTGAGCCGCTCGATGGCCTCGGTGGCGATCAGCAGGGTGTGCTGCTTGACCGGGCAGCCGTGGTTCCCGGCGGACCAGGACAGGTGCGAGGCGTCGTGCGGGTGGTGCGCCCCCGCGAAGTCGTGCTCCGCGAAGTGGCCGATGGCGCCGAAGGAGACGACCACGGGCACGGCGGCCTGGATCCACACGCCGTGGAAGCTCAGCGACTCACGGGCGAAGTGGATGCCGTAGTTGGAGAGCGGGGTCTCGTACCGGAGCACCTCGGCGACGGCGTCCGTGACCGGGCGCGAGCCGCTGGTCAGGGTCGAGTAGTAGGCGGGGTTGCCGAGGATGCGCGACAGCGCGTTGGAGACGAGGTTGGCGGTGGGCTCGTGGCCCGCGCCGAGGGTGAGGAACACCTGCCAGGCGACCTCCTCGGGGGTGAGCGCCGCCGGGTGGTCCAGGAGCCGGCTGGTGAGGTCGTCACCGCGCCGCTCGCTCTTGGCCGCGACGAGTTCCAGGACGTAGCGGCCGTACTCGGCCTCGCCCCGCGCCGCCTGCTCGCCGCCCTCCATCATCTGGCCGAGGGAGTCGTTGAGGCGGCCGCTCTCGCTGTCGGGCAGGCCGAACAGGTTGTTGAAGATCAGCGCCATCAGGGGCCGGGCGAACTCCGTGACGAGGTCGGCCCGCCCGGCCGGTCCGAACCGGTCCACCAGGATGTCCACCGCCCGGTGCACCCGCTCGCGCAGGTCGTGCGGCTCGACCAGGTCGAAGGCGTCAAGGAGGGTGCGCCGGTAGCGGATGTGGGCGTCGCCGTCCGCGAAGAGCGCGTTGGGCCGCCAGCGCATCATGCCGAGGATCGGCGAGTCGGCGGCGACCGTGGCCTCCCAGGGCCTGGGGTCGTGCGACCACGTGTCGGGGTCGTGCAGCAGGTCGAGCGCGGCCCGCCGGTCGGTGACGACGTACGCGGGGACGCCCGGGGCGAGTTCGGCCCAGCCGACCGGGCCCTGGGCGCGCAGCGCCGCGTAGTAGGCGTGCGGGTCGGCGGCGAAGCCGTCCTCCCACAGCCGCACCGGGGCGGAGAGCGAGAAGGCGGCTGCGGGGGCGGGGTAGGCGGGGTGCGCGTTCACCGGGTCTCCGGGCGGTTGCGGGCGATCAGGTGCTGGACGAGCGCGAGCAGCGCGTCGATGGAGGAGTTGGTGTCGCGGGCGTCGCACGTCACCATCGGGGTGCCGGCCTCCAGGTCGAGCGAGCGGCGCAGCTGTTCCTCGGTGTACGGGCGGGAGTCGGGGAAGGTGTTGAGCGCGACCGCGTACGGCAGTCCGGTCTCCTCCACCAGGCCGAGCACGTCGAAGGAGTCGTCGATGCGCCGGGTGTCCACCAGGACGAGCGCGCCGAGCGCCCCGTAGGCGATCTCCGCCCACAGGGAGCGGAAACGTTCCTGCCCGGGGGTGCCGAAGAGGTAGAGCACCACTCCCCCGCCCAGGCTGATCCGCCCGAAGTCGATGGCGACCGTGGTGGTGGTCTTGTCCCGGACGCCGGCCAGGTCGTCGACCCGGGCGGACGCCTCGCTCAGGTGCTCCTCGGTGTGCAGCGGGCGGATCTCGGAGACCGAGTCGATCAGGGTGGTCTTGCCCACCCCGAACGGCCCAGCGACCAGGATCTTCACCAACTCGCGTGCGGTGTCGGGCAGATGGATTCCACGGGCCCCGGCGGCGCCGGTGGAGCCGGGGCTACTGCTTGAGGGCGCGGAGGCCATCGGCCACTCTCTTCAACAGATCGGGGGCGGGCAGTGCGGCGACGGGGATCGGCGGGCGGGCGCTCGCCAGACCCTGGTCGATCAGCTCGGCGGCGAGCACCCGGACGGCGGAGACCGGCAGTTCCAGGAGCGCCGCCGTCTCGACGACGGTGAGCGAGCCGCCGTCCAGCACGTCGAGCAGGGCGTGCTGGGCGGCGGGCAGTCCGGCGGGTTCCGGCCCGCCCCCGCCGGTCAGCACGGACAGCCGCTCCAGGCTGTTGCGGCTGGGCCGCGCGACGCCGCCGGTGGACAGATAGGCGGGAACCAGCGGACGGCCGCCGCGGCGGCCCGTCATACGTGGGTGGCGCCGTCGGCTCCGCGTGGCGCGGCCGCCATGGTCTTCTCACCGAGCCGGGCCACCTGGGAGTGGACGCGGTGGGCGAGCAGGTCGAGCCGGACCTCCGGGTCGCCGTAGGCGGCCACACAGGTGCCGTGCGCGGTCGGCGCGACCAGGATGTAGCCGTGGTCCGACTCGATGACGACCTGGCGGATACGGGCGTCCTCCTGGTCCGCGAAGGCGGCCGCGGCGGTGCGGCAGGCGCCCTGCACGGTGCTCATGATGGCGGCGGTGCGCTCGGCCGACGCCTGGGAGAGGGCCTTGGTGTAGCCGGAGACGAGGCCGTCCCGGGTGAGCAGGACGGCGGCCTGGACGTGCGGGATCTCCAGGATCGCGTCGAGCACCCACGCCGTTTCGCCGGTAGTGCCGCTGTTCATCGCGGTTCGTTCCCTTCGGTGGGGGCGGCGGAGCGGGCCGCGGCGGTGCCGGACTGCAGTGCGCCGAGCGCGGCGGCCGACTCCTCGGGGGTACGGGCGGGCGCCGCGGCCGTCTCGGCGGGCAGCGCGGCCCGGGCGCGGCGGCGCCGCTGGGGCAGCGCGTCACCGTCGGGCGCGGGCTCATGGGTGATCGGGCCGGTGTCGTACGCGGCGGCCACCTCGGGTGCGTACGGCGCGGCAGGCTCCAGGGCGGGCTGCTCGTCGGCCGTGCGCGTGGAGCGCGGCGCGGCAGCGGCGGGCCGCCGCCGGGCCGGGTCGATCCGGCTCAGCAGATGGTTCTTGACCAGGAGCACCGCGCGGACACCGCCGTACGGCGAGGGCGAGGACAGGTCCGCCGAGAGGTCGAACTGCCGGGTCAGCTGGCCGATCGCGGCCAGGCCCATCCGGGGCGGGTCGCCGAGCTCGGAGAGCAGGATCGGCTCGGTCCCGGCCACCATCCGCTGGGCGTAGGCGCGTTCGTCGGGGCTCATGCCGACCCCGGCGTCGTCGATGGTGACCGAGACGCCGTGGTGGGCGCGTTCGAGGTTCACCACGACCTCGGTGTCCGGGGCGGAGTGGCGCAGCGCGTTGTCGAGCAGCTCGGCCACGATGATCGCGACGGGCTCGACGGCGTGCGAGACGAGCGCGGTGCCCGGCTCCAGATGGTTGTGGACCCGCACCCGGTGGTAGCCCACGAGCCGGGACTGGCCGCCGGTCACCGCGTCCACCAGGTGCGACTCCTCGCGGGCCAGACCGACCCAGGCGCCGCAGACCACGGCGGTGACCTGGGCGCGCCGCAGCGACTGCTCGTTCTCGTGGTCGAGGGCGAAGAGCGTCTGGGCCAGCTCGGGGTCGTCGTAGCGCTGCTGGAGTCCGCGCAGCTGGTCCTGGAGGCGGTAGAGCCCGGCCTGGATCTCCCGGGTGGCGCCGCGCATGCCCGCGCGGGCGGCGGCGTCGACACGCTTGCGCTCCTGCGCCACGGCGGCCGCGATTCCCTCCAGGACGCCGTCGAGGCCGGCGCCGAGTTCGGTGCCCGCGAGGTCCGGGTGGAGGGGGCCGGGCACCTGCACGTGCGGATGCGCGGCCCGGGTCGCCTCGGCCGGGACGCGCCGCTGGGCGAGATGGGCCACCTCGGCGGCGTACGCCCGGGACAGCCGGCCCATTTCGGCGCGGGCGCCGTCCCCCTGGGAGCGCAGCCCGGCGATCTCCTCCTGCTGCCGGGCTCCCCGGCGCCGGGAGCGCAGCAGCCCGCCCGCCAGCACGAACGCGGACAGGGTCCCGGCCGCCAGGCCTCCGGCGGCCAGGTCCGGTATCTCAATCATCTGATGGACCTTCAGGGGAGATCGGGAGAAGGGGCATGAGGACGACCGCCCCGGGAGGCGAACGTGGCCAGTACACACTGTCATTGACCGGTCCCGCACTGTTTTACACGAAGATCCTTTCGAACCTGAACGCGGGAGTCCGATTCTGTACGAAACGTCAGCGTGTCGGGACTGGCACCTCCGCGCCCCCTCTTGTCGGCCACCGGCGCCCCGGTGTTGAACCGGATCGGCGGGCGGGCACCGTTCGGCCCTCGCTAGGCTGGACGGACGCCACCGCCGCACCGCACGGAGGAGCCTTGGAGATCCGGACCGCTCAGGAGCAGGCCTGGGAGAACAAGATCGACAAGGGGTTCAACGTCACCGACGTGCCGCTGGAGTTCGGCCTGCTCACGGCCGAGGTGGGCGAGGCGTTCACGGCCTGGCGCAAGCGGCTCCCGGACTTCGGCGAGGAACTGGCCGACGTCTTCCTCTATCTGGTGGCGCTGGCGGAGATGAACGGCGTGGACCTGGACGACGAGGTCGCCCGCAAGCTGGAGAAGAACCGCCGCCGCGCCTACGTACGCGACGAGCGTGGAGTCCTGATCCGGATCAAGGAGGGCTGAGGCCCTACGTGTGGGCCGCAGCCCAGGCCGCGAGCTCGGCGCGGGCGGCGCTCAGCAGTTCGGCGGAGGGGTCGGTGGCCCCGTCGGTGACCAGCGCGAAGTGGACGTCGCCCGCTTCGGGCGCGGTGAGCAGCAGGCGGCGGCTCCCGGTGCCGCCCGGCTCGGGCGCGACGGCTACCGGGGTGTGCGCCGTGTAGGCGGGCGGGCCGGAGGCGGCGCCGAGGTCGGAGACGACGGTGGTGGTGGCGAACGAGGCCGGCAGATGGAGTTCGGTGGGCGCGGCCACGCCGTTCGAGCGCCACAGGAGCAGTCCGTAGCGGCCGGTGCCGACGAGCTGGGCCGCATGCGGGAGCGCGGCCGGAACGGGGTTCCAGCTCAGCGTGGTGGAGCCGTCGCGGGAGCGGTCCTCGTAGGTGAAGGCGAGGACGCGGCCGGCCGTGGCCCCGGGGTAGAGGCGGTCGAGCAGCCGGGCGTCCTGCCGCAGCGCCGGTGCGCCGGAGTCGTCCAGGCGCACGGCCGAGAGGTCCTCGTCGTTCCAGGCGTCGCCGGAGGTGCGGACCTTGCCGGGGTTGCCGTTCATGAGCTCGTGGTGGCGGCCGCTGTACACGTCCCACTGCCACTGGGTGCCCGAAAGGACCGGCCCGGACGCCAGCGGGTCCGACCACCAAGTGGCCCCCGGCAGCCGGGAGTCCAGGCCCTGGTACATCGCCTTGAGGACGCTCGGCGCCTTGTCGGAGACGGTTCCGGTGAGCGGATGGCCGAACTCGCTCACGACGGCGGCCGTGTTCGCGGCGGCGGCCCGGTCGCGCACGGCGCCGAGGTCGCGTGCGTACTGGCCGTCGCCCGCCTTGCCCCACATGAAGACGCCGGAGATCGCCTTCTGGTCGTAGAAATGGGTGTTGAGGACATAGCGCGGTCCGAGGGCGCCCGCGTCGAGGAGCCCGCCCTCCTGCCGCTGGAAGTCGAGATTGGCGTTCCAGAAGAGGTTGGGCTCCACATACGCGGGTTTGGCCTGCCACCCCGCCGCGTCCATCCGGGCCCGGAAGCGCGTATAGAACGGCCAGAGCACGTCCCGCTCCCAGGTACGGCTGGTCTGCCCGGTGTCGTAGCTCCCCGCGTACGGCTCGTTGTACGGGTCGAATCCGGCGACGGCCGCGAACTCCTCGGCGGTGAGGTGCTCGGCGAGGTGGGCCAGGGTGGTCCCGGCGGTGGCGAGGAAGGCGTCCTGGATGCCGCGCGCGTTGTGCCAGAAGTCGTACGACGCGCGCTTCACGGCCTCGTTCTGGGTGATGTTCTGGCCCCAGAACAGGCAGATCCCGCAGGACTCGTGCGGATAGCCGCCGGCCGCGACGACCCAGGCGGGGGCGCCGTCGCCGGTGTACCAGCTGCCGCCGTCGAAGAGGTGGCGGGAGAACAGATCCTGGTGGAAGTCGGGCAGCACCCGGATCCCGGCGTCCAGGAAGGCCCGCATCTGCTCGGTGACGGCGGCGAGATAGCCGCGGTCCACCTGGCCGCGTACGGGTTCGGCCGACGCCCAGGAGAGCAGGAACCGTACGGTGTTGGCGCCGCCGAGGGCGCGCACGGCGGTCGCGGAGGCGCGGGCGTCGGCGACCGAGGCGAACGGCAGCCCGCCGTGCTCGGCCAGTTTGGTCTCGCCGGAGACGTTGTAGCCGCGCAGCACCACCTCGCGGCCGAGCCCGTCGACCAGGCGCCCGTCCTCGACGGTGAGCGTGGACGTGCTCGCCCCGTCGAACCACTGGGCGCCGGGGAGCCCGTCGGCGGCCGAGGGCGGGGTGCCTCCCGCCGCGAGGAGCGCGGCGAGGAGGACGAGGACACCGAACGGACGCGTCCACGACTTTGGCATGCCCATTACCATCATGGCGGCCAGGAGCACAGTCAACCCTCCGGAAGCCCCGCACCCCCCAAGGGGCGCGGGGCTGCGACATTCGCGCTCCGCCGCGTGGGCGCGACCAGCCACGCACGGTCCGCGGCCGACCAGCCACAACAGCCTCAGCGACGACGGAACACCGCGACCGTCCGGGCCGGTACGGTGAACGTGCCCGAACTCGCCTCGTACGACGCCGACTTCACCGTGGCATCACCGCCCGTCGCCTGCACGGGGTGCAGCACGTACCCATGGCCCGTCAGATCCGCGACCCGCTGGGCCTGCCGGTCCGGGGTCGCGTTGAACACGACCACCAGCTCCCCGAGCCGCATCGTGATCACACCCGGCGTCTCGTCCTTGCCCGACAGCGGGAACGAGAGCGCGGACCGCACCTGGGCCGCGGTGGCCAGACGGAACGCCGGATCGGTCGTACGGATCTTCAGGAGGTCCCGGTAGGCGGCCGAGGCGGACGTGATCTCCGGGCACCCGACCGCGAGCGTCGACGCCGTCAACAGGGGCTTCGCATAAGCCCACTTGGACTGGTTGTCCGCCGCCGGAGGCAACCCGCGGCCGAAACCGTTGCCGTCCGCGCAGTCCCAGTGGATCGCGTTGAACCAGTCGCCGCTGTCGAAGGAGTTGCGGTCCAGCGACTTGGAGCGCAGCAGATCCGTACCGGCCTGGGAGAGCGCCGGCCCCTGCGAGAGCGCGGCGGTGGCCAGCGCGAGCACCTGCATCCTGGCCCGGTCGGCCGCCGGGGTGGAGCGCGGCAGCTTGAACGCGAGCGCGTCGTACAGCGACTCGTTGTCGTGCGCGTCGGTGTACGCGAGCGCGTCGCCCGGAGCCTCGGCGTACCCGGCCGGGGCGCCGTTGTAGTCGACGTCCGCGCCCTTGACCGTACGGCCCGAGGTGTCGGTGAAGGTGTATCCGGCCAGGTTGCCGGAGAGGCCGACCTTGATCAGGTCCTGGTAGTGCAGCAGCCGGGCCCGCTGTTCGGCCGGGGTTCCGTTGGCCGCCGAGGAGTTGGGGTCGGTGTAGAGACCGGAGGCGAAGCCCTGGACGCCGGGGTCCTCGTCGAAGGGGCCGCCGCCGCGCACCGCGTCGCGCGCCCGGTCCGAGAAGGTCGCGATGCCGGTGCCCGCCATGTTCTTCTGGGTCGCCTGGACGAACCGGGCGTCATCGGCGACCTCGCCGAAGTTCCAGCCCTCCCCGTACAGGACGATCTTCTTGCCGTCGACGCCGTCCTTGTCGGGCGTCAGCGCGTCGAGCGCCTTGCGGACCGCGAGGATGTTGGCCTTGGGGTGGTGGCCCATCAGGTCGAAGCGGAAGCCGTCGACCTTGTACTGCTTGGCCCAGGTGACCACCGAGTCCACGACGAGCTTGCCCATCATGGCGTTCTCGGGCGCGGTGTTGGCGCAGCAGGTGGAGGTGGCCACGGTGCCGTCGGCGAGCAGCCGCTGGTAGTAGCCGGGCACGATCTTGTCGAGGACCGACTTGTCGGCCTGGCCGCTCGCCACGGTGTGGTTGTAGACGACGTCCATCACCGTGCGCAGCCCGGCGCCGTTGAGGCCCTGGACCATCTGCCGGAACTCGACCGTGCGCCGGGTCCCCTCGGGGTCGCTGGCATAGGACCCCTCGGGCACGGTGAAGTGCAGCGGGTCGTAACCCCAGTTGTAGGCGTCCTTGGCGGCGGTCTTCGCCACGCACGCCTGCTGCTCAGGCGAGTCCGGCGCGTACACCTTGAGGTCACAGGCGGGGACGGCCTGGTCGGACTTCTTCTCCGGGATGGTGCCGATGTCGAATGCGGGGAGGAGGTGGACGTACGAAGTGCCGGAGCCGGCGAGCTCCTTGAGGTGTTTCATGCCGTCCGAGCCGGTGTCGGTGAACGCCAGGTACTGGCCGGGGTGGCGGGAGGTGGGGTCCGCGACCGAGAAGTCGCGGATGTGCAGCTCCTGGATCTGCGCGGCGCGCAGCGGCACGGCGGCGGGCTTGCGCAGGGTCGCCCAGCCCTTGGGGGCGAGCCTCGGGTCGGCGAGGTCGACGACGAGGCTGCGGGCCGAGTCGGTGGTGAGGGCGGTGGCGTACGGGTCGGTGACCAGGTTGGTGACGACCTTCTGGACGCTGGGCGCCCACACCGTCACGGCATAGCGGTACGGCTTGCCCGACCAGCTCCTGGGACCCGTCACCGACCAGACGCCGGTCGCGTCGTCGCGGCGCATCGCGACGGTGTGGCCGTCGAGTTCGAGGGCGACCCGCTGGGCGGTGGGGGCCCAGAGCGAGAGCGTCGGACGCCCGCCGGTGAAGACCGGGCCGAGCGCGGCCCCGGTGGCCCGACCGCCGTGGACGTCGTCGAGGACACCCTGGGTCTGGACGCCGGTGGCGGCGAGCAGGGCGCCGTTGGCGAGGCGCTGGGTGGCGACGATCTGCCCGGTGAGAGCCTGGGCGGCCCGGGCGCGGTCGCGCGGGTCGACGGTGAACGCCGCGTACTTCCTGAGGTGCGGGAACCTGGCCTTCTGCGCGTCCGTCAGACCGCCCGGCACGGGGGTGAGCCGCAGCCAGTGGCCTTCGCCGGTGAGGACGCCGTCCTTGACTGCGAGACCGCCCTTCGGCGCGTACACCAGCTGGTGGCTCGCGGCCGTGGCGCCCGTGTCCCAGGCGACGGTGTCACGGTCGATCCACTGCGCCCGCGACTTCGACAGGTCGAGGTCGGCGGCGGAGCCGGACGTCATGGGCAGAAGGTACTTCTCGACCCCGCCCAGGAGCCACACCTCGTGCGAGTACGCCGAGAACTCCAGGGAGCGGTCGGAGCCGAACTCCTTGGTGTCGCCCTTGTGCAGGATGTAACTCAGGCTCGACGCGCCCTCCTTGAGGGGCACCTCGAAGACCGCGCCGAAGGCGTCGGTGCGCACCGGCGGAAGCGGGCTCGACCAGTCGGTGGGCGTCGCGGCCCCCGTCCAGGTGTGGATGCCCCAGCCGCTGTAGTCGCCGTCGGCGCGCTGGTAGTGGATGACGGCCTTGGCGGTGTCCTGCGGCGGATAGGTCCCGGCGGGCGGCGCGGTCAGTACCGCGTCCTTGCCCTGCTCGACCCAGACCTCGCCGGTCCGGCCGACGTCGATGGTGCGGTCGCCCGGGACGTCCTTGTTGCCGTCCTTGTCGATGACGAGGAACCCGACGCTCGACGCACCCGGCTTGAGCTTGACGTGGGCGAAGGCGCCGTAGGCGTCACGGCCCGTGAAGGCGTGGCCCGCGGGCCAGGTGGTGGACTCGCCGTCGGCGAGATCGCCCCAGGCGTAGAGCCGCCAGTCGGTGTAGTCGCCCGCCGGGCGCTTGTAGTGGACCACCGCGTAGTCGCGCCGGGTCGCGGTGGGCGCCGGTTCTGCGGCGGGAGCGCCGCTGGTGGTCGCGGCGGTCGCGCTCGCGGTGCGCCCGGCCGAGTCGACGACAACGGCCTTGTAGCGCAGGGGCGTTCCGGCCGCGAGGGTCGCGGGCAGATGCTGGACGACCTTGTACGGGGCGTGGTCGGCGGAGCCGAGGACCTGCCACTTGCCGGTACCGGTCCGGGCGGCGAACACCACCCGGTTCAGCTGACCGCCGGCGGTGTCCGCCGCGATCTCGACGTCACCGGTGGCGCCCGGCGCCGGGGCCTTGAGGGTGAGCGAGGGCCGCGCGGCGGGGGCGCCCAGGGGCTTGGCCGCCTTGTAGACGACGGCGGAGAGGGCGGGCACCCGCACCGAGACGCGGTGGTCGGCGGCGCTGGTGAGCGTGCCGGACGCGCCGTAGATCCCCGTGAAGGCGGTGTTCGCGGAGCCGGTCGCGAACTCGGCGGTCTTCTCCTCGGTCGCGTTGTTGACGGCGACGACGTACTCGGTCCCGGTCTTCGCGTCGGTGCGGGAGAAGGCGTAGACGCCCTTGCCCTGCGCCGCGTACCGCTCGCTCTGCACACCGTCCGCCAGCGCCGGGTTCTGCCTGCGGAGCTTGGAGAGAGCGGCGATCGCCTTGTAGAGCGGGTGCTCCGGATCGAAGGCACTGCTCGCATGCGTACGGGTGGTACCGATCTGGGCATCGTCCAGATAGTCGGCGACCCTGGACGGGAACATGGTCTGCCGGGCGTCCTTGTCGCCGCCCGCGCCCGTGAAGCCCTGCTCGTCGCCGTAGTAGACGACGGGGTTGCCCCGGCTGAGGAACATCAGCTCGTGGGCGAGCCTGTCGCGCCGCAGCAGTTCGGCGGCGTCGGCCCGCGGGTTGTCCTGGACCAGGAAGCCGCCGATCCGGCCCATGTCGTGGTTGCCGAGGAAGGTCACCTGCTCATAGGCGTTGGCCTTGTCGGTGGTGTAGCGGTAGTCCTGGCCGAGGGCCGCGGCCAGGTCGCCCGCGGGGCCGCCCTGCGAGACATAGCTGCGCATGGCCTGCTGGTAGGGGAAGTCCAGGGTCGCGTCGAGTCTGCCCCGGGTGACGTACGGGGAGGTCACGGACGGGTCCGCGGAGTACACCTCGCCGTAGATGAAGAAGTCCTCGCGCCCGTGCTTCGCCGCGTAGGCGTCCAGGGCGGTCGCCCACTGGGTCCAGAAGTCCATGTCGACGTGCTTGACCGTGTCGACGCGGAAGCCGTCCACGTCGAAGTCCTTCACCCACTTCTCGTAGATCTTCTCCATGCCCCGCACGACCTCGGGCCGCTCGGTCCACAGGTCGTCGAGCCCCGAGAAGTCCCCGTACTCCGCGCTCTCACCGGCGAACGTCGAGTCGCCCCGGTTGTGGTAGAGCGTGGGGTCGTTGAGCCACGCCGGGACCTTGGCGTCCTTCTCGGCGGCGGGCACGGTCGGGGTGTACGGGAAGGAGCCGGGGCCGACTGCCGGGAAGCCCTTGCCGCCGGCCGCGTAGGCGCTGTCGTCGAACGGGGTGCCGTCCTTCGTCAGATACGGGAACGCGCCCTTGGAGAGGTACTGGGAGCTCTGCCCGGTGTGGCCGATGACGTCGGCGGTGTGGTTGGTGATGACGTCGAAGAAGACCTTCATGCCCTTGGCGTGGGCCTTGTCGATCAGCCGCGCCAGATCGGCGTTGGTGCCGAAGTGCGGGTCGACCTGGGTGAAGTCGGTGATCCAGTAGCCGTGGTACCCGGCGCTCTGATCGGCGCCGGTGCCCTGGACCGGCTTGTTCTTGAAGATCGGCGCCAGCCAGATCGCGGTGCTGCCGAGCCCCTTGATGTAGTCCAGCTTCTGCGTCAGGCCCTTGAGGTCGCCGCCCTGGTAGAAGCCCTTGTCGGCCGGGTCGTAGCCCGTCACCGAGCGGCTGCCGGTCAGGCCGCCCCTGTTGTTGGCGCCGTCGCCGTCGGCGAACCGGTCCGGGAGGACGAAGTAGGGCTGTTCCCGGGTGAGTTCGTGCCGGGCGGGCTCGGCGGCGAGCCGGGCGTCGGACGGCGGGGCCGGGGGCGCCGCCGGCGCCGGATGCGCCGCGGGCGCGGCCGACGCGAGCAGCGCGAGGGCCACGGCGGCGGTGACGGCGGTTCGGCGCGGAGAGCCGATCACGGGACGTACTCCTTCTACAGGGGGCTACGGGGTGCGGGGCACGGGGAGAGCGTCGGGCAGGCCGGTCAGTCGCGCCAGGGGGCGTTCACGTCACTTGCCGCCGCACGTCCTGGCGTCGACGTGCAGGGCGAGCGCGGTGTCCGGGGCGAGGGTCGCGGTGAACTGCCCGCTGCCGTCGACCGTGACGCTCCGGCCGCTCTGCACATCGCAGTAGCCGCCCGCGGGCAGCGACGTCTGGAAGGCGCGGGTGAGCGAGGAGCCCTCGTGGTTGATGGCCACGTACGCCTTGGCGCCGCGGCCGAAGGCGATGGCGTTGCCGCCGTTGTCCCACCAGTTGGTGACCCCCGCGGTGCCGGCCGTGTTGCGGAATCTGACCATGGAGCGGACCTCGGGCCAGGCGTGCTGGCACTTCCACCCGTCGCTGTAACAGGCGTTCACCTGGCCGTTGTTGGGCGGGCCCGCGTCCTTGTCGCTGAATACATAGCCGGAGTGGACGTCCGGGGAGCCGTAGGGCCAGGCCAGCATGAGGACATGGGCCAGGGTGTACCGGGCGCCGTCGTTGTAGGTGAGCGTCTGGCCGCCGCGCTCGGTGTCGTGGTTGTCGACGAAGACCGAGGCCTTGCCCGAGGTCATATAGCCCCAGCCCTCGCCGAAGTTCCTCAGGTACGCGAGCTTCTCGTTGGTGAACACCCGCTTGAGGTCCCAGGAGTAGCGGAACTCCTGGGCGTCGCCGGTGTTGAAGTACTCGGTGGGCTGTACGGCCTCCCCCGCGCCGTAGATCGTCTCCTGCTTCCAGTAGACGCCCGGGTTGCTCAGCCGGGACTTGATGGCGGCGAGGTCGTCCTCGGGGATGTGCTTGGCCGCGTCGACGCGGAAGCCGTCGACGCCGAGCGAGAGCAGGTCGTTCAGGTACCCGGCGACGGTGTTGCGGACGTACTCCTCGCCGGTGTCGAGGTCGGCGAGGCCGACGAGCTCGCAGTGCTGCACGTTCCAGCGGTCCTGGTAGTGGGTGATCTCGGACTTGCAGTCGTCCAGGTCGGCGCCGGAGTACGTGCCGGGGTAGTTGTACTTGGTGTACGCCGATCCGGCGGATCCGGTGCCGGAGCCGCTCGTCATGTGGTTGACCACCGAGTCGGCGACGACCTTGACGCCCGCCGCGTGGCAGGTGTCCACCATGGAGCGGAAGGCGGCGCGGTCGCCGAGCCGGCTGCCGATCTTGTAGCTCACGGGCTGGTACGCGGTCCACCAGGCGTCGCCCTGTATACGTTCCTGGGGCGGGGACACCTGGACGTATCCATAGCCGTCGGGGCCGAGTTCGTCGGTGCAGGCCTTGGCGACCGAGGCGAAGTTCCATTCGAAGAGGACGGCGGTCACGTCCTTGGGCCCGGGTGCGGCGGCCTGTGCCTGCGGGGCGCCGAGGACGACGCTGCTCGCGGCCCCCGCGACGAGCGCGACGGCGGCGGCCAGTGATCTGCGCGTGCGACGGGTGCGGGGGGTGCCGGCGGTACGAGCGTCCATGGGGGGGACCTCCGTGCGGGGATGCGGGGGACGGAGCAACCTCCCGGGCGGCGCGGCCCGGCCACCCCAGGAGGACTCTGAATGTTCTTGCTGAAACAACCGGAAAGCTATTGCGGTCGAGACCGTAGGCGGCCCGGACGGCCTGGTCAACCCTTTGGACACACCGTCGCCATGCCTGTGAAATCTCACCGCCTTCTCTCCGCAAAGCCTTTCGCAAGAGATTGCAGTGGTGTTACTTTCCACCACAACTCAGCCCCGGACGCGCCCCGAACGGCCGGAGCCGCCGCACCCAGGGGGTGCGACGGCTCATGGACGTCAGAGGGACGGGACCTCGGAAGGAGAGAGCCTCAGAAGCCGATCGCCTCGCGGACGAGCACGACGGTGCTGCGCTGCGGAACGACCTCGCGGGCGTTGATGAGGATCTTGGCGACGACGCTGCGCCTGCCGTAAGCCTGCTGGGCGCGGACGTCCTCCTTGGGCAGCGAGTACGTCTCGATGCGGCGCAGCGCGGTGTCCAGGTCGGCGACGACCTTCTGGGCGCCGACCACCCAGACCGCCCGGCCCGCGCCGAACGCGTACGCGGCGAGCTGGCTGCCGCTCGCGGAGGCGGTGACGAGACGGCCGTCCTCGGTCACGGCGTGCACGCTGCCGACGACGACGTCGGGCGCGGAGCGCGTGGCGCGCACGTCGTCGTTGCGGACGCGCGGGTCCCAGTCGGCCTGCTCGGCACGGATGCTCTTGAACCGGCCCGACGCGTCGATGTCCTCCTGGATCCCGGAGAGCCGCAGGGTCTCGCTGGTCGAGGCGAAGATCGCCTTGTCGGTCGGCAGAGCCTCGGCGACGAGCTCGCGGGCGTCGGCGGCGGTGTCCACTATGTGCACGGCAAACCCGTTGCCGAGCAGGGCCTGGGCGGCCCGTTCGATGCTCTCGGCGCTCGCGGCGACCGCGAAGGTCTCGTCGGCGGGCAGTGTGGTGATGGTCTTCTCGCTCATGATCAGAAAACTTAGCGCCGAGACGCGAGTCTCGTTCGAGCGTCGCTGGATCGGGCAACTGCGGCGCCCCGGCCATCGCATAGGCTCGGCCACGACATGAAGAGCAACCTCGCCCCGCTGGCGCCCAAGGCCGACCAGGACACCGTGCGGCGGCACAACCTCAGCCTGGTGCTCCGGGCGGTCCACGACGAGGGTGAGACGACCCGGGCGGGCGTCGCGGCGCGCGTCGGGCTGACCCGGGCAGCCGTGTCTTCCCTGGTCGAACAGCTCATGGAGGGCGGCTTCCTGACGGAGTCGGGCAAGACGTTCAGCGGGCAGGCGGGGCGGCCCGGCACCGTCCTCAAGCCGGCCAGGACCGGCGCCGCCGGGGTCGGCGTCGAGATCAACGTCGACTATGTGACCGTGTGCGTGGTGGATCTGACCGGAACCGACCGGGTGCGGCTCACCGAGCACCTGGACAACCGGGTCGCGGCGCCCGCCGAGGTGCTGGCCCGGGCGGCCCGGATCGCCTCGCACGCGCTGGACTCCGCCCGGCAGCAGGAGCTGCGGCCCGCCGGGGTGACGCTCGCCCTGCCGGGCCTGGTCGCGGGCGGCGCGGTCCGCCAGGCACCGAACCTGGGCTGGAACGGCGTCCCGGCCGACGCCCTGTTCGCACAGGCCCTCACGGAGTGCCCCCACACCCTTGCCCTGCCGGTGAGTTCGGAGAACGAGGCCAACCTCGCGGCGCTCGCCGAGCTCTGGTTCGGCGGCCCGGCCGAGGCCCGTACGTTCCTCTACCTCTCCGGTGAGATCGGCGTGGGCGGCGCCCTCGTCCTCAACGGCGAACTCCTGCGCGGCGCGCACGGCTTCGCCGGGGAGATCGGCCATGTGCCGGTGGACCCGGCCGGCCCCGCCTGCCGCTGCGGGGCGCGGGGCTGCCTGGAGCAGTACGCGGGCCAGTCGGCGCTGCTGCGCGGGGCGGGCATCGAGGAGGACGCCGGGGCCGCGGGCGTGGCCGAGCTGGAGCGCCGGGCGCGGGCGGGCGACGAGCGCGCGCTGGCGGCGCTCGGCACGGCCGGGCTGATGCTGGGCCGGGTGCTCGCGGGCGCGGTGAACCTCGTCGACCCGGAGGCCGTGGTGCTCGGCGGTGTCTACCGCGCACTGGCGCCTTGGCTGTCGCCCCCGGCCGAGGCCGAGCTCGCCGCCCGGGTGGTGTCGGGTCTGTGGCCCCGCGACTCCGGCCGCCTGCGCGCCTCGTCCCTCGCGGGGGACGCGGCCCGGGGCGCGGCGGCCCTGGTGGTGGAGGCGGTGCTCGACGATCCGGCGGGGTGGACGGAGGGGACGCCGGGCTGAGCCGGGCGGCCCGGCGTCGACGTCAGGAGCTTGCCCGCAGAGGTGCCTCGCCCAGCCGGGACTGGCCAGGGGACGCCGGGCTGAGCCGGGCGGCCCGGCGCCGGCGTCAGGAGCTTGCCCGCAGAGGTGCCTCGCCCAGCCGGGACTGGCCGCCCGGGCGACACACCCGCCCTCGGACGCACCCCTCAGCGCACCCCCATCAAGTGCTCCATAGCCAGCTGGTCCAGCTGCTCGAACGCCATACCGCGCGCCCCCGCCGCCTCCGCGTCGAAGTCCTCGAAGGCCGAGCGGTCCCCGAGCAGCCCGGCCAAGCCGTCCGCCGCCGTCGGGCGGGCGAGGTCGTCGAGGCGGGAGGCCCGCAGCGCCTCCCGTACCGCGGGGTCGGCGCGGAACGCCGCCGAACGCTCCCGCAGGATCAGGTAGTTGCGCATGTTCCCGGCGGCCGAGGCCCACACCCCGTCGGCGTCCTCCGTGCGCGGCGGCTTGAAGTCGAAGTGGCGCGGGCCCTCGTACCCCGCCGACTCCAGGAGGTCGACCAGCCAGAACGCGTCCCGCAGGTTCCCCGCCCCGAACCGCAGGTCCTGGTCGTACTTGATGCCGGACTGGCCGTTGAGGTCGATGTGGAAGAGCTTTCCGGCCCAGAGCGCCTGGGCGATGCCGTGGGTGAAGTTGAGCCCGGCCATCTGCTCGTGCCCGGTCTCCGGGTTGACGCCGACCAGCTCCGGGCGCTCCAGACGCTCGATGAAGGCGAGCGCGTGCCCGACCGTCGGCAGCAGGATGTCGCCGCGCGGCTCGTTCGGCTTGGGCTCGACCGCGAACCGCAGGTCGTACCCCTGGCTCACCACGTACTCGCCCAGCAGGTCGAAGGCCTCCTTCATCCGGTCGAGCGCCACCCGTACGTCCTTCGCGGCCCCGGACTCCGCGCCCTCACGGCCGCCCCACGCCACGTACACCCGGGCGCCGAGCTCCACGGCAAGGTCGATGTTGCGGATCGTCTTGCGCAGCGCGTACCGGCGTACGTCCCGGTCGTTGGCGGTGAAGGCGCCGTCCTTGAAGACGGGGTGGGTGAAGAGGTTGGTGGTGGCCATCGGCACCGCGAGACCGGTGGCGTCGAGGGCCGCCCGGAACCGCTTGATGTGGGCGCTGCGTTCGGCGCCGGACGAGCCGAACGGGATCAGGTCGTCGTCGTGGAAGGTCACCCCGTACGCCCCGAGCTCCGCGAGCCGGTGGACCGTCGCGACCGGGTCGAGGGCGGGCCGGGTCGCGTCGCCGAACGGGTCGCGCCCCTGCCAGCCCACGGTCCACAGACCGAAGGTGAACTTGTCCTCGGGGGTGGGAGTGAAGCGTTCCGTCATCGTCGTGTCCACCTCGGTGCGGGGCGCCCGACGGGCCCCTACGGCTATTTGTTTGCTGACCTTACGAATATGACATGATCTCTGCGGCTTCCGTAACCCCCGGGCCTTCATCTAATTTGTTTCGCGCATGCTCAAATGATCGCTCACCCATCGGGACCGGCCAAGAACCGGGTCCGCCCGCAGGAGAAGGGGTGCCCGGATGCCGCAGGCCCCGGTCGTCATCGGAGTGGACAGCTCCACCCAGTCCGCCAAGGCGCTGATCGCCGACGCGGAGACCGGGCGGCCGCTCGCCGTCGGCCGCGCCCCGCACCGGGTCGACGGCGCCGCCGGGGCCCGCGAGAGCGACCCCGAACTGTGGTGGCGGGCGCTGTGCGAGGCGGTCGCGGCCGGGCTGAAGGAGGCGGGGGTGGCCGCGTCCGCCGTCACCGGTATCGCGGTCGCCGGACAGCAGCACGGCCTGGTCGTCCTGGACCGCGCCGGGCGCCCGCTGCGCCCGGCCCTGCTCTGGAACGACACCCGCTCGGCCCCGCAGGCCGCCGCCCTCACCGAGGCGCTCGGCGGGCCGGCCGCCTGGACCGCGCGCACCGGCTCGGTGCCCGTCGCCGCCGTGACCGCCGCCAAGTGGCGCTGGCTGTACGAGAACGAGCCCGCGCACGCCTCGGGCGCCGCCGGGGTCCGCCTCCCCCACGACTTCCTCACCGAGCGCCTCGCCGGAACCGCCGCGACCGATCCCGGGGACGCCTCGGGCACCGGCTGGTACTCGACGGCGACCGGCTCCTACGACCCCGAACTGCTCGAACTCCTCGGCCTGGGCGCCCACCTGCTGCCCGAGGTCGCCGCCAGCGGGGCCACCCGGGTGGGATCCCTCACGGCCCGGGCCGCCGAGGCGCTCGGGCTGCCCACCGGGATCGCGGTCGCCGCCGGGACCGGCGACAACATGGCCGCCGCCGTGGGCCTCGGGCTCGGCGGCGCGGGCCTGCTCGACCACCCCGTCCTCAGCCTCGGCACCTCCGGCACGGTCTTCGCCGCCACCCGGACCCGCCCCGGCTCGCCCGCGCTCTCCGGGTTCGCCGCCACCGACGGCACCTTCCTCCCGCTCGCCTGCACCCTCAACTGCACACTCGCCGTCGACAAGGTCGCGGCCCTGCTCGGGCTCGGCCGCGACGACGCCGAACCCGGCGGCGAGGCGGTGCTCCTGCCGTACCTCGACGGCGAGCGCACCCCCGACCTGCCGACCGCCGCCGGACTGCTCACGGGCCTGCGCCACACCACCACCGGGCCCCAACTCCTGGGCGCGGCATACGAAGGCGCGGTCTTCACCGCCCTGCGCGCCCTCGACGACCTGCTGCGCGTCTGCGGGATCGACCCCGCCGGCGCCGCGGCCCGTCCGCTGCGGCTGATCGGCGGCGGCGCCCGGGGCCGTACCTGGGTCGAGACCGTACGACGGCTCTCCGGCCGGCCGCTGATCGTCCCCCGGGCCACCGAGCTGGTCGCGCTCGGCGCCGCCGCACTGGCCGCGGCGGCCGTCTCCGGCGCGGACCCGGTGGCGACCGCAGGCGCGTGGGGCACGGGCGAGGGCGCCGCGCTTGAGCCGGTCGCCCGTGACACCGCGGCCTGGGAGCGCATCGCCTCCGCCCTCGACCGGGCGGCGCCGGTCCTCGGCTGAACCGTTCCGACGGTCACCGCGACGATTGACGTGACACCAACGCCCCTTTACCTTCGAGGCGTTGCTCGTCATACGTCATATATGAGACGCGATATGTGAGAGGTGGGCCCGCCATGGCCTTCACCCCGGCCCCCATCCCCTCCCGTACCGAGTACGTGCTCGACGCGATCAAGCAGGCCATCCTCACCGGCCGGCTCTCCCCGGGGCAGGCGCTCGTCGAGACCGAGCTGGCCGCGCAGTTCGGCGTGTCCAAGACCCCGGTGAGGGAAGCGCTCAAGACGCTGGCGGGGACCGGGCTCGTGGTGATGAACCAGTACAAGGGCGTCGCCGTGCGCGCCGTCGACGCGGACCTGGCCCGCCAGGTCTACGACGTACGCCTGCTGCTCGAACCCGAGGCGCTGCGCCGTACCGTGAAGCGCCTCGCGCCGCTGGACGCCGCCGGGGCCGCCCTCGACCGGGCCGACCGGGCGGCCGACGCCGCCGAACGGGCGCTGGCCAACCGGCAGTTCCACCGCGCCCTGTATCTGCCCTGCGGCAACCCCCTGCTCACCAGGACGCTCGACGACATCCGCGACCAGGCCGCCCTGGTGGCGACGGCCGTCTGGGCCACCGAGCCGTCCTGGGAGCGGGAGGCCCGCGAGCACCGCGCGATCCTGCGGCTCGCGATGGCCGGGGAGGCGGAGGCCTCGGCCGCCGCCCTGCGCGAGCACATCGAGTCCTTCGTCCGCCGCGCGTTCCCCGAAGGAGACAACGGAGTATGACCGCACGCGAGTTCCCCGACCTCACCGCCGCACGGATCGCACTCGCCGATGTCGTGGCGATCCCCGTCACCCCGTTCGCCGCTGACGGCTCCCTCGACACAGCCGCCCACCGCGCCCTGATCCACCGGCTGCTCGACGGCGGTGTGCGCACCCTCACCCCCAACGGGAACACGGGCGAGTTCTACGCCCTCTCCCCCGCCGAGCGCCGAGCCGTGACGGAGCTGACCGTCGAGGAGGCGGCCGGACGGGCCTCGGTCCTGGCCGGGGTGGGCCTGGACGTCCCCACCGCCGTGGCCTCGGCGCGGCACGCCCGGGAGACGGGCGCGCAGATGGTGATGGTGCACCAGCCGGTCCATCCGTACCTCTCGCCGGGCGGCTGGCTCGACTACCACCGGGCGATCGCGGAGGCGGTGCCGCAGCTGGGGGTCGTGCCGTACGTCCGCGATCCCCTGCTCGACGGCGAACTCCTGGCGGAGCTGGGCGAGTCGTGTCCCAATGTGGTGGGGGTGAAGTACGCGGTGCCGGACGCGGCGCGGTTCGCCGCGTTCGCGCGGGACGCGGGTCTGGACCGCTTCGTGTGGGTGGCGGGCCTCGCCGAGCTGTACGCGCCGTCGTACTTCGCCGTGGGCGCCACCGGTTTCACCTCCGGTCTGGTGAACGCGGCCCCCCGGATGTCGCTGGGGATGCTCGCCGCCCTGCGCGCCGGGGACTATCCGGCCGCCATGAAGACCTGGGAGCGGATCCGCGGGTTCGAGGAGCTGCGCGCGGCCGACCGCTCCGCCGACAACGTCTCGGTCGTGAAGGAGGCGCTCGCCTCGCTCGGACTGTGCCGGCGCGATGTCCGCCCGCCCAGCCGCGCCCTGCCCGAGGAGCGGCGCGCCGCGGTGGCCGCCCTGGTGGCCGGGTGGGAGCGGTGACGCTCCGCCCCGAGCAGCTGCGCAGCCACCAGTGGTACGGCACCGACGGCCTGCGCTCCTTCAGCCACCGCGCCCGCACCCGCCAGCTCGGCTATCTGCCCGAGGAGCACCTGGGCAAGCCGGTGATCGCGATCCTCAACACCTGGTCGGACATCAACCCCTGCCACGTCCATCTGCGCGACCGCGCGCAGGCCGTCAAGCGCGGGGTGTGGCAGGCGGGCGGCTTCCCGCTCGAATTCCCGGTGGCCACCCTCTCGGAGACCTTCCAGAAGCCGACGCCGATGCTCTACCGCAACCTCCTCGCCATGGAGACGGAGGAGCTGCTGCGCTCGTATCCGGTGGACGGCGCGGTCCTGATGGGCGGCTGCGACAAGTCGACGCCCGCGCTGCTGATGGGCGCGGCCAGCGCCGATCTGCCGGCCGTGTTCGTACCGGCCGGGCCGATGCTGCCGGGGCACTGGCGCGACCAGGTCCTGGGCTCCGGCACGGACATGTGGAAGTACTGGGACGACAAGCGCGCCGGGCTGCTCGGCGACTGCGAACTGGCCGAGCTGGAGAGCGGCTTGGCCCGCTCCCCCGGCCACTGCATGACCATGGGCACGGCCTCCACGCTGACGGCCGCGGCCGAGGCGCTGGGCGTCACCGTTCCCGGCGCCTCCTCGATCCCGGCGGTCGACTCCGGGCACGACCGGATGGCCGCCGCCTCCGGGCTGCGGATCGTCGAACTCGTCCGCCAGGACGTGAAGCTGTCGAAGATCCTGACCCGCGAGGCGTACGAGGACGCCGTCACCACGGTCCTGGCGCTCGGCGGCTCCACCAACGCCGTGATCCACCTCATCGCCATGGCCGGGCGCTCCGGGGTGCGGCTGACCCTCGACGACTTCGACCGGATCGCGCGCACGGTCCCGGTGCTGGCGAACGTACGGCCCGGCGGGCGCCATCTGATGGAGGACTTCCACTTCGCGGGGGGCCTGCCGGGACTGCTCTCCCGCCTCACCGGCCTCCTCCACCTCGACCGCCCCACGGTCGCCCACACCACCCTGCGCGAACAGCTGGCCGGAGCCCGGGTCCACGACGACGAGGTGATCCGGCCGCGCGAGAAGGCTCTGGCGGCCGAGGGCGGTCTGGCGGTGCTGCGCGGGAACCTGTGCCCCGACGGCGCGGTGATCAAGCACATCGCGGCCGAGCCCCGTCTCCTGAGGCACACCGGCCCGGCCGTGGTCTTCGACGACTACCGCACGATGCAGCGCACCATCGACGACCCCGCGCTCGCACTCACCCCCGACCACGTCCTGGTGCTGCGCGGTGCGGGCCCGCGCGGCGGCCCCGGTATGCCGGAGTACGGGATGCTGCCGATCCCCGACTTATCTGCTGCGCCGGGGCGTGCGCGACATGCTGCGGATCTCCGACGCCCGGATGAGCGGCACGAGTTACGGGGCGTGCGTGCTGCACATCGCCCCCGAGTCGTACGTCGGCGGGCCGCTCGCGCTGGTGCGCACGGGCGACCTGATCACGCTGGACGTCGCGGCGCGCAGCCTCCGCCTCCAGGTGTCCGAGGAGGAGCTGGCCCGGCGCCGCGCCGCCTGGACGCCGCCCCCGCCCCGCTACGAGCGGGGGTACGGAGCCCTCTACAGCGATCAGATCACCCAGGCCGACACCGGCTGCGACTTCACCTTCCTGGCCGCGCCGGGGCGGGTGCCCGATCCGTACGCGGGCTGAGGGGCCGCGTACTCACCGGCTCTCGCGCAGCAGTTCGGCCAGGGCGCTGTCCATGTCGAGGTCCTGGTTCTCGACCTCGGCGGAGACGGCCGCGTAGGTGTGGAAGAGGAAGCGGCGCAGTGCCGCCGTGCCGAATTCGAGGAGCGCCAGGCCGTCCGGGGAGCGCAGCTCCACCATGGTCTGCGCCCGCCCGAGCGGCCACACGTGCACATCCCCGGCGCCTGCCGGGGCGCGCAGTCCCCGGTCGATGAGGTTGCGGGCGAAGACCCAGGTCACGCCCCCGTCGTGCAGGGAGACCTCGGGCGGGAACACCATGCGGACGGCCAGGGGGTCGGAGCCGTCGTAGCTGAGGGTGACGGGGACGGGGACGCCGTGGGATGCGTCGGTGACGAGGCGGGCCAGGACGGATTCTTCGACGGTGGTGGACATCGGCTCGCTCCTTGCTGCCACTCCCGATCTGTGACCCGCATCACATCACCTCAATAGTCGCATATTCAACACCTTGCTTGAGATTTCGTGCGAAAGACCCGAATGCGGCCCGCGCGGCCGGGCCCGGCGGGGCCGCGAAAGAGGGGCCTGGCACCACCCCGCTCCGGGGCCGTGGGTCCGCTCGGCCGCAGTCAGCGGCAAGCCCGGCGAGCCGCACCCCGGGCCCGTCCCCGAGGACGACTTCGCGTGCAGTACGCCCGTCATCCCGCACAAGGGCCGGACCCGGACCCGGGGACCGCCGAGGACGACGGCTGCACGCCGGCGTACGTCCACGATCCGGAGCGCGGCGCCGCCGATCTGCTGATCCTGGCGGCGCAGGACTTCACCGGCAGGCCGCTGGGCCCGGATCCATCTGCCGGGCCGGGTCCCGCTCGGCTTCCACGACAGCTGGGTGGCGGACGCGTGAGCTCAGCCGAGCTGACTGAGCACGCCCATCACCGAGTTGACCGCGCTGTGCAGTGAGGGGGCGGCGGCGGTGTCGGCGAAGTAGAAACCGAACGCCGCGCAGATCACGGCGTGCGAGACCTTGGTACCGCCCTTGCGGCAGAGGAAGAACGCGGCCACGGCGAGCGCGAGCATCAGGGGAAAATGCACGGAGGGCACGGTGTTTCACCTCGTGACCCCGAGTCTGTCGAGCACCGGCCCGCCGCGCTGAAACGGCGGTGGGCCGGTGGAAAGCACCTCCGTCACGCTACGGCCGATGCTCACCCGTCGCCACACGGCCGGTCACCGGCCGTCATTCCCGCAGCTCGGGCGGGTCGGGGTCACACGGCGGTGGCGACGACCAGGCGGCAGCGGGGGCTGCCGTCGGGGCGCCGGCCGAGCTCGTCCAGCGCGTACAGCTCGATCCGGAACCCGGCGTCGGCGAGTTCCCGCGTCACGTCCGCGAGTGCGAAGTCCCGGTAGTACATGACGAATCGGGGCCGCCACAGCGCGTTGCGCACCCGCATCGCGGCGTCGAAGCCGAGCAGGGCCCAGTAGCCGAGGGAGCCGGGGCGGGCGGGCGCCGCGACCGGGAACGCGAAGCGGCCGCCGGGCGCCAGCACCGAGCGGACCTGGGAGAACAGGCCGGGCCGCTCACCGGGCAGGAAGTGGCCGAACGCGCCGAAGCTCACCACGAGGTCGAAGGCGGCCGGTGCGAACGGCAGGGCGCGGACGTCGGCCCGGATCCAGTCGACGGCCTCGCCCCCGGGCGTACGGGCGCGTCCCACCGCCAGCATTCCCGCGCTGAAGTCGACCCCGGCGATCCGCTCCCGGCACACCGCGCGCAGCACCGGGATGCCCGCGCCGGTGCCGCAGCACAGGTCGAGGCCGCGTTCGAAGGGGCCGAGTTCGGAGAGGGTGCGCGTGACGGCGTCGAGGACCGGCTGGGGCGTCCGGTACGGGGTGAAGTCGAACTTCGGCGCCAGCAGGTCGTAGCCGTGCTCGACCGACGACAGCGCCTGGACGGCGAGTTCACGCAGAGTAGGACCCTGGGAAGCGGACATCGACCTCAGCCTATAGCCTCAGAAAAGGTACCAACCGAGCGGATGGGGAGCCACGGAGACGGGCGAAAGCCATCGTGAAATCCACTCGGGGGTGACGTCACTTCACGGTGACGGTCACCGTCGGGGAGACGGTCGCGCCGTTGGCGAAGGGCTAGTCGATCTTCAGCTCGCCCATCGCGCTCCACCCCGTCGCACCCTCGATCGTCGTGCTCACGATGTCGGGGGTGTGGCGCAGGAGCGGGCGCATCGTCTCCATGGCGGCCCTGAAGTGGTCGGAGTTCACATGCGCCTCGCCCGCGTCGTCCTGGAACGCCTCGACCAGCACATAGGTGTTCGGGTCCGCCAGGCTGCGCGACCACTCGTACCAGAGGTTGCCCGGCTCGGCACGGGTCGCGCTGGTGAAGTCCGCGACGTGCTGGGGCCACTCCTCGGCGTATTCGGGCTTCACGGGGAACTTGACGACGATAAAGATCATTCCGTCATTCTATGCACGCTTTAATCGCTCGGCAGCCCGACCGGGCCGAGGGTAGGGTGGCCGCGCCCAGCACTGATCCGGCCATGAAAACCGCAGGTGAGACTCATTACCACCCCTCCCCCCGACGCCGTCGTCGCCCGGCTCCGCGCGGCGGGCTGTGTCTTCGCCGAGGACGAGGCCGAGTTGCTGGTCTCCACGGCCCGCACCCCGGCCGAGCTCGACGCCATGGTGGCGCGGCGCGCCGAGGGCCTGCCGCTCGAACATGTCCTGGGATGGGCCGAGTTCCACGGTGTACGGGTCGCGGTGGACCCGGGTGTCTTCGTGCCCCGGCGCCGCACCGAGTTCCTGGTGGAGCAGGCCGTTCCGCTCGCCCCGGCGGGCGCGGTCGTGGTGGACCTGTGCTGCGGCTCGGGCGCCTTGGGCGCGGCGCTGGTGGCGGGGCTCGGCGGGGCGGAGCTGCACGCGGCCGACATCGACCCGGCCGCAGTGGAGTGCGCCCGGCGCAATGTCGCCGCCGCCGGGGGCCGGGCCTACCAGGGCGATCTGTTCGCCGCGCTCCCCGCCGGGCTGCGGGGCCGCGTGGACGTCCTGCTCGCCAATGTGCCGTACGTACCGAGCGAGGAGATCGAGCTGCTCCCCTCGGAGGCGCGCGTCCATGAGGCGCGGGTGGCGCTCGACGGCGGCGCCGACGGCCTCGACGTGCTGCGCCGGGTGACCGCCGAGGCGGCCCACTGGCTGGCGCCCGGCGGCCATCTGCTCTTCGAGACGAGCGAGCGCCAGGTGCCCCTGGCCGTCGCCGCGGTCACCGGGGGCGGGCTCGTCCCGCGCGTGGCGACCTGCGAGGAGCGGTATGCCACGGTCGTCGTCGCCACCCGGCCCGCCCCGGCCGGATAGTCACGCCATCCAGAAGAAGACGGCCGTCATCCGGCTGTCCTCGATGGTGCTGCCCCAGTAACCGGTGGCGGTGTGGATCATGTTGGCGTTGTAGAGGAGCAGCCGGTTGTAGCGGTGGGCGACGCGGACGTCCTCGGTGAAGGAGTCCGACGGCACGAACCGGGTGCCGAGCGCCTCGACCAGGTTGGTGTGCGGGGCCGCGACCAGATTGCCGCCGAGGACTCCGCCGGGCAGGCTCTGCCGGTAGAAGCTGGTGCCGCAGTCCTTGGGCACGCCCGGGTTGAGGTAGAGCACGGCCGCGTACCGGCACAGCGCGCGCGAGTCGGTGTGCGGGCGCGGCTCGCTCTCGTCCTTGCCGACGACCTGGACGCAGTTGTGGTTGAGCTTGGCGCCGCCGGGCGCCTTCTGCAGCCACAGCTCACGCGCGCCGGTCGCCTTCTTCACCAGCCGCTCCACCCGGGCCAGTTCCGCGGGCTCCAGGCCCGGCATGGTGCGCAGCCCCGGCCAGGTCTCGGGCTTGCGGGGGTACCCCTCGACCCAGTCGTCCTTGGCGAGGCAGCGCGCGCGGACCTCGTCGACGTCGGGCAGGACGTCGTCGAGGACCCAGTAGTCCCGGCCGGGCGTGGGTTTGCGGTACGGGAGGACCGGAAGTGAGGAGCGGTTGGCGGACATGCGGCCGAACCTAGTTCCGCAACCCTCCGTCGCCGTCCGCGAGTTGGTCAATCCTGTTTCAAGGTGTGGTGAAGCCGCACTCGTGACGAAGGGCGCATTGCGGGGACATCCCGGCGGGAGGTCCCCGCAATGGCAAAGGCCGCTCCAATTTCGTCCCAGGAGACGGCGGCGGCGCAGGTCAGACCTTGCGGCCGACGCCGCCGAACATGGCCACCTCGGCCGGCTCGCCGTCCGCCGCATCCTCGGGCCGCCACCGCGAGCACGACACCACGCCGGGCTCCAGGATCTCCAGTCCGTCGAAGAAGCGGGCGGTCTGCTCGGGGGTGCGCTGGGTGAGCTTGGGGGTGCCGTGCTCGTTCCAGAACGCCACCGCCTGGTCGACGTCCGGCATCTCGGGGTGGGTCACCGTGTGCGAGAGGACCAGGTAGCTGCCGGGGGCCAGCTTCTCCATGAGCTGGTGCACCAGGCCGTACGCCTGGGCGTCGTCCTCGATGAAGATGACCACGCCGAGCAGCATCAGCGCGACCGGCTGCGTCAAGTCCAGCGTCTTCGACGCGTGTTCCAGGATGCTGTCGACATCGCGCAGATCGGCGTCGAGGTAGTCGGTCCGCCCCTCGGGCGTGCTGGTCAGCAGCGCGCGGGCGTGGGCGAGCACCAGCGGGTCGTTGTCGACGTAGACGATCCGCGACTCGGGCGCGATGCGCTGCGCCACCTCGTGGGTGTTGTCGGCGGTGGGCAGACCGGTGCCGACGTCGAGGAACTGCCGGATGCCCCGGTCGGCCACCAGGTGGCGGACTGCGCGGCCGAGGAAGAGCCGGTCCGCGCGCGCGTAGTCGCCGATGCCGGGGTGGAGCTGCCGGATCTGGTCGCCGACCGCGCGGTCGACCTCGTAGTTGTCCTTGCCGCCGAGCCAGTAGTTCCAGATCCGGGCCGTGTGCGGCTGGGAGGTGTTGATTCTGCTCCGAACGTGCTCGGGAGCATCGAGGTGGGCCGGGTTCTCGGTCACGGGCGTCTTCTCCTGGGGCCTGGTGGAACTGTCAATGATCAGCCTAGATGGCCAAGTTGAGCCGCGTACTGGAAGCCCGTCGGCCGGTGCCCGGGAGGCGGGTGTCCGGATGACGCCATCGGCGCGCCTGACGCGTTCCGGGGCGAAGTCACCCCCAGTCTCATACGATCATGGCTGAACGGTTCCGCTCCTCAGCCACCCCCGTATCCATGGAGGTCAACCGTGACCAGGACGGCTCACCGTATCCGCAATCTGACCACCGCCGCAGCCGCTACGGCCGGGCTGCTGCTCGTCGCCACCGGCTGCTCGTCGGGCGGTGGCGGCGCCGGGGAGGCCGCGGGCGGGGTGCCGGTGGTCAAGAAGGGCAAGCTGACCACCTGCACCCACCTGCCCTATCCGCCGTTCCAGTCGGAGCAGAACGGCAAGGTCGTGGGGTTCGACGTGTCCCTGATCGACCTCGTCGCCAAGAACCTCAAGGTCGAACAGAAGATCCTCGACACCCCGTTCGAGAACTTCAAGACCGGTGCCTTCCTCAACTCCGGCGAGTGCGACCTCGCCGCCGCCGGCATGACCATCACCGACGAGCGCAAGAAGAACGTCGACTTCTCCGCCCCCTACTTCGACGCCACCCAGGCGCTCCTCGCCACCAAGAAGAGCGGCGTCACCTCGCTGGCCGACCTCAAGGCCAAGGGCAAGAAGCTCGGCGCCCAGGCCGAGACCACCGGCGAGAGCTACGCCACCGGCAAGGGCTTCAACCCGGTCGCCTTCGAGAGCTCCGACGCGGTGATCAACGGTCTGCGCACCGGCCAGGTCGACGCCGTGGTGATCGACTACCCGGTGGTCCAGGGCTGGCTCAAGGACAAGGCCAACGCCGACCAGTTCGCCCTGGTGGAGAACATCTCGACCGGCGAGCAGTACGGCTTCTCGGTCAAGAAGGGCAACACCAAGCTGCTCGCCGCAATCGACAAGGCCGTCACCGACGCCAAGGCGGACGGCACGTACAAGAAGATCTACGAACAGTGGATCGGACCGCTGCCCAAGGCCCAGTCGTGACCTCGCGCCTGACGAGGCGTCAACGAAGGCGCGTCTCTCAGGGCATCCAGTACGCGGTCTTCGTGGCGGTGCTGATCACCATCGGTGTGCTGGCCGACTGGGACCGGCTGCAGAACCAGTTCGCGCAGACCGACCTGATCGGGAAGCTCTTCCCGGACATCATCACCATCGCCCTGCGCAACACCGTGGTGTACACGCTCTCCGGCTTCGCCTTCGGCCTGGTGCTCGGTCTGGTGATCGCGCTGATGCGGCTCTCGTCCGTGGCGCCCTACCGCTGGGTGGCGGGCATCTACATCGAGCTGTTCCGCGGGCTGCCCGCCCTGCTGATCTTCATCTTCGTGGGCGTGGCGGTGCCGCTGGCCTTCCCCGGCACGGAGATCCCCGGCGGTACGTACGGAAAGGTCGCCCTCGGGCTCGGTCTGGTCGCCGCGGCCTATATGGCCGAGACCATCAGGGCGGGCATCCAGGCCGTGCCCAAGGGCCAGATGGAGGCGGCCCGCTCGCTGGGGTTCTCGCACGCCCGGGCCATGGTGTCGGTGATCATCCCGCAGGCGTTCCGGATCGTCATCCCGCCGCTGACCAACGAACTGGTGCTGCTCTTCAAGGACTCCTCGCTCGTGCTGTTCCTCGGGGTCACCCTGGAGGAGCGGGAGCTGACCAAGTACGGCAGGGACCTGGCCAGTCAGAGCGCCAACTCCACCCCGATTCTGGTCGCCGGGCTCTGCTACCTGATGGTGACCGTGCCCCTGAGTTTCGTCGTGCGCCGCCTAGAGGCCCGCGCCGACCGGGCGAGGTGAGGAAGCGATGCCGGAGAACGAGATCGAGATCCGCGGGCTGCGCAAGTCGTTCGGGGACAACGAGGTGCTGCGCGGCATCGACATGGAGGTCGCCCGGGGCGAGGTGGTGTGCGTCATCGGCCCCTCGGGGTCGGGCAAGTCGACGCTGCTGCGCTGTGTGAACCTCCTGGAGGAGCCGAGCGCGGGCCAGGTGTTCGTCGGCGGCACCGAGGTCACCGACCTGGACGTCGACATCGACGCGGTGCGCCGCCGTATCGGCATGGTCTTCCAGCAGTTCAACCTCTTCCCGCACATCACGGTCACCGAGAACCTGGTCCTGCCGCAGCGCCGGGTGCTGCGCCGGGGCAAGGCCAAGGCGGCCGCCGTGGCCCGCGAGAACCTGGCCCGGGTCGGGCTCGCCGAGAAGGCCGACGCGTATCCCGCGCAGCTCTCCGGCGGGCAGCAGCAGCGCGTCGCCATCGCCCGGGCGCTCGCCATGGGCCCCGAGGTGATGCTCTTCGACGAGCCGACCTCGGCGCTCGACCCCGAACTCGTCGGGGACGTCCTGGCGGTGATGCGGGTGCTCGCGGGCGAGGGCATGACGATGATGGTGGTCACCCATGAGATGAGCTTCGCCCGGGAGGTCGCGGACCGGGTGGTGTTCATGGACGGCGGCGTCATCGTCGAGCAGGGCCCGGCCGCGCAGGTCGTGGGCGCCCCGCGCGAGGAGCGGACCAGGAACTTCCTCAACCGCATCCTGGACCCGGCGGCGGAGCCGGGACCCGCCTCGCAGCTGCCGCCCGAGGACGCCTGACCCACGCGTACGGACGCGTACGGACCGCCCGCCCCGGAGCTCTCCGGGGCGGGCGCCGTCGTGCCGGCCACTACCGGGTCAGGAGCCCGCGGCCTTCATCCTGTGCGTGAACACCCAGGTGGCGATGGAGTCGCCGAGTGCGTAGCCGTCGCTCGCGTCCCACGGGCAGTGCACACCGAGCCAGACCCTGCTGTCCGCGTCCTCGTGCGCGGCCTGGCTGAAGCTGGCGAACGAGCGGGTCCCGACCGGTGCGTGCGGATCGTCGGTGGACGCCGTGAAGCTCACGGGTGTGCCGGTGGCGCTCTGCTGCCGCGTCGCGGCCCAGGTCCGCGCGCACGCGCGCACATCCAGTCGACGGCCGACCCCGTACGTCATCCCAGCGGCGCAGAAACCCCGGGAGGTAAACCCTGGCGGTACCGGCCCGGCACTCCCGCCCCTCTGCGCAGAAAGGCGCGATCAGGTGCTGATCGGTAGAATTCACCCCATGGGAGAGCGGTCTGCCGCGCCGACAGCGCCCGAACTCGTCCTGGAGACCGACACCGGCTCCACGGTGATGAGTCCGAGCCGGGACTACCACGTCGGACGCGACCCCCTCAGCGAGATCGTCATCGACGACGCCCGCGTCTCGTGGCACCACGCGGTGCTGCGCGTGGACGGCGGCCACTGGACGGTCGAGGACGAGGGCAGCACCAACGGAACGTACGCCGACGGCCGTCGCGTCCACGAGTGGGGCGTGGGCCCCGGCAGCGTCATCCGGTTCGGCAGCCCCGCCGACGGCCCCCGCGCCGTCCTGGTGGGCCGCGCCCCGCCGCCGGTCCGCGCCCCGGAGCGGCTGTCCGCCGTGTCCATGCCGTCCGCGACCGGCGCCTTCCGGCAGCCCACCTCGGTGCGCCCGCTGCCCGCCCGTACCGTACGCATCGGCCGCGCCCCCGAAAACGACCTGGTCGTCGACGATCTGGTGGTCTCGCGCCGGCACGCCGAACTGCGCGCCCGCCCCGACGGCAGCCACGAGATCGTCGACCTCGGCAGCCACAACGGCACCTTCCTCAACGGCCAGCCCGTCGCCCGCGCCCCGGTCGCGTCCGGCGACATCGTCGGCGTCGGCCACTCGGCGTTCTGCCTGGTCGGGGACGAGCTCCAGGAGTACGTCGACACCGGCGAGGTCTCGCTCGACGTCCAGGACCTCACGGTCGCCGTCGACCGGGGCCGCAAGACGCTCCTCGACCAGGTGTCGTTCCCGGTCGGCGAGAAGTGCCTGCTGGCCGTGGTGGGGCCGAGCGGCGCCGGCAAGTCCACCCTGCTCAACGCCCTGACCGGGCTGCGCCCCGCCGACCGGGGCACGGTTCTCTACGACGGCCGCGACCTCTACCGGGACTACGCGGAGCTGCGTCAGCGCATCGGGCTCGTCCCCCAGGACGACATCCTGCACGCCCAGCTCACCGTGCGCCGGGCCCTCGGCTACGCCGCCGAACTGCGCTTCCCGCAGGACACCGCCAAGTCCGAGCGCCGCGCCCGGGTCGACGAGGTGATCGGCGAGCTCGGTCTGGAGCAGCGCGCGGACCAGCCCATCCACAGCCTCTCCGGCGGCCAGCGCAAGCGCGTGAGCGTCGCCCTGGAGCTGCTGACCAAGCCGTCGCTGCTCTTCCTCGACGAGCCCACCTCCGGTCTCGACCCGGGCATGGACCGCTCGGTGATGCACATGCTGCGCGGCCTCGCGGACGACGGCCGCACCGTCATCGTGGTCACCCACAGCGTCCTCAGCCTCGACGTCTGCGACCGGATCCTCGTCCTGGCCCCCGGCGGGCACATCGCGTACTACGGGCCGCCCCGCGACACCCTGGGCTTCTTCGGCTTCGGGGAGTGGCCGGAGGCGTTCGAGGCCTTCGAGCGGGACCGCGAGCGGGACTGGGCGGGCGAGTACGCCCACTCGTCCTTCCACCAGCGGTACGTGGTCAGCTCAAGCGCCCAGCCGCACCTCAAGGAGGCCGCCGCCGCCCGGATCGTGGCCCCGCCGCCCAAGGCGCAGAGCTGGGGCTCCCAGCTGGGCACCCTGGTGCGCCGGTACGCGGCGGCGCTCGGCGCCGACCGGACCTTCCTCGCCATCATGATCGCGCTGCCCTTCGTGATGGGAGCCATGGCGCGCGCCCTGGCGGGCAGCAGGCTGACCCAGGAGACCGCGATGAACGCGCTGCTCATCCTGTGCGTCGGCGGTGTGCTCACCGGCGCGGCCAACGCCGTACGGGAGCTGGTCAAGGAGCGGGTGATCTACCAGCGCGAACGGGCCGTCGGCCTGTCCAGATCGGCGTATCTGATGTCCAAGGTGGTGGTCCTGGGGACGATCACCGTGCTCCAGGCCGTCGTCCTGACGCTGGTGGCGCTGTTCGGCGTGAACCTCAACGCGCCGGGCGGCAGGGGCGTGGTCATGCCGCCGCTGGTGGAGATCACGGTGGCGGTGGCCCTGCTCTCGTTCACGGCGATGATGCTCGGCCTGCTCGTCTCGGCGCTCGTACGCAAGGAGGAGGTGACCATGCCGCTGCTGGTGCTGCTCGCCATCGTCCAAGTGGTGTTCTGCGGAGCGCTGCTGAAGCTGCACGGCGTCCCTGGCATCGAGCAGCTGGCCTGGCTGATCCCCTCCCGGTGGGCGCTCGGCGGGATGGCGGGCACGATCGGGCTCTCCAGGATCGTGCCGGGCGAGCTGACGGGCGACCCGCTGTTCAAGCACGAGACGGGTGTGTGGCTGCTCAACATGGGCATGCTGGTCGCCCTTTCGGTGCTCTTCGGCTTCGCGGTCGCCCGGCTGCTGCGGCGGCACGAGCCCGCCGTGATGCGGAAGTAGGCGGCCGCGATGAGCGCTCCCGTGGACTTCCGTCCCACCCATGTCGTCCCTCCCGGCGGACTCGCCGCCTGGGAGAGCCCGGACACCGGGCGCCCCACGGTGCCGCTGGACGCGCTGCTGCCGGTGCAGCTGATCGACCGGCGGGGCGACTGGGCCCGGATCCTGTGCGCCAACGCCTGGTCGGCGTGGGTCGACGGCCGCCTCCTGGTCACCGTTCCGCAGGGGCCGCCGGTGCCGGGCGCGCCCCTGGCCCGTACGGCCGACCCCCGTCCGCTCCTCTCCCGGGTCCAGAACATGCTGAACCGCTACCGCAGCGCGGCGGAGGACCTGGCCGCGGGCCATCTCGACGGCGAGACGTTCCGGCAGCACACCCAGGGGCTGCGGGCCGGGATGGTCGTCGACGGCGAGGCGGTGTGGCTGTACGACGCGGAGCACGAGCGGTGGGTGTACTGCGACGGGACGCGGCTGAGCACGTTCGCGGCGTCCGGCCCGCCGTCCGGTGCGCGCACGAGCGCGGTGCCATCCGCCGACGACGGGCTTCCCCCGGCCGGGGGTTCCGGCGCGACCCCGGCCGACGCGACCCGGGTGGTCGGCCCGAACGGCGAGGCGCCGCAGCCCGGGGCCGTCGACGACGCCCGCGCCTGGCCCGGTGACACCTGATGGCACCCGAGAGCGGCCTGTCCACCGGGCGCCCCTCCGACCTGGTCGGGCGGCAGATCGCCGGATACCGGATCGAGGGGGAGATCGGGCGCGGCGGGATGGCCGTGGTGTACCGGGCCCGCGATCTGCGCCTGGAGCGGACGGTCGCGCTGAAGCTGCTCGCCCCCGAACTCGCCCGCAACGACACCTTCCGGCAGCGCTTCACCCACGAGTCACGGGTGGCCGCCGCCATCGACCACCCGCACATCGTGCCGGTCTTCGAGGCCGGGGAGACCGACGGCGTCCTGTACATCGCCATGCGGTACGTCGCCGGGCGCGATCTGCGGGCGCTGCTCGACCAGGAGGGCCCGCTGCCGGTCGCCACGGCGGCCAGGATCGCGGCCCAGGTGGCGTCCGCGCTGGACGCCGCCCATGCGCACGACCTCGTACACCGGGACGTGAAGCCGGGCAACATCCTGGTGGCCCAGGGCACGGACAGCGACCATCCCGAGCACGTCTACCTCACCGACTTCGGACTGACGAAGAAGTCGCTGTCGCTGACCGGGTTCACCTCGGTCGGCCAGTTCGTCGGCACGCTCGACTACGTGGCTCCGGAACAGATCTCCGGCCGCCCGGTGGACGGCCGCTGCGATGTCTACAGCCTCGCGTGCGTGGTCTACGAGACGATGGCGGGCGCTCCGCCGTTCCAGCGCGACGACGACATGGCGCTGCTGTGGGCCCACCAGTACGACCAGCCGCCGGCGCTGACCGAGAGGCGCCCCGACATCGCCGCCGGGATCGACGGCGTGATGGCGAAGGCGCTGGCCAAGAGCCCGGACGACCGGTACGACTCGTGCCTGGCGTTCGTGGCCGCACTGCGCTCGGCGGTCAAGGGCGCAGGGGCGGAAGGCCATCCCCCGACCCAGGTCGATCTGCGGGTGATCGGCACGCCGGAGCCGCCCCGGCCGCCGCCCGAGCCGCCGGAGTGGGCGCGGCCGGTGTTCCCGGGGGTGCGGTGAGGTGAGGACGGGGGATGAACGCCCGTCCTCCTCGCGCCGGTCAGCCGGACGGCTCCTCGGGACGGCCGGCCGACGCCCGGTCTCCCTCCGGCTCCACCTCCCCGCGCCGCCGCACGCGCCGGGCGAGCAGACTGCCGAGGAAGCCCGCGACCAGCCCCCACAGCACGGCGAACCCCAGCCCCGTCCACAGGCGCGGCTTGAGGGACACCTGGCCGGAGAGGCCGCCGCCGATGTCTCCGATGCCGAACAGCGAAAGCCCGTAGTGCGCGGAGATCCGGGCGAGCAGACTGACGGCCAGTACGGTGAGGGCGAGCGCGAGGGCCATGTGCAGGGCGTGCTGCCACGCCCGTACCCGGGCCGGTGACCGCGCCGCCATGACGAACCCGGCGGCAAGCACCAGCACCGCGGCGACCACGAGCAGCCACCACACCCGCCCGTCGTAGTCCGCGAGGGTGCTCAGATTGAGGGTGGAGAGGTCGGGCGTACGCAGCACCTGGTCCAGTACGTGCGGCATGGGCAGCCCGAACGGCCCGTCCACCCGGCCCTCCCAGGAGGCGCCGAGCCCGAGCGTGAAAGCCAGCCAGACGAGGTTCGGCAGGCCGAGCAGGATCACCGCGAAGGTCTCGGCCGTGTGCCCTTTGACCACCGCGACGAGGAGTCCCACCACGATGCCCAGCGCCACGTACGCCAGCAGCAGCACGACCATCGCGAAGGCGGCCGGGCGTACCGACTCCTGGAAGCGCAGCAGCCGGGCGGGCAGCGGGGCCCTGCGGGAGACCACCAGGGCGAGGAAGAGCAGTCCGGCGAGCCAGAGCAGCCCGAAGAGCAGGGTGAGCGGCACATCGGTCTCGAAGCCGGCCTTGGGCGAGGCGCCCAGCAGATCCCCGATGTCACCGATGGTCCCGTTCCCGAGCCCGATGGCGAACTGCTTGCGGGCGAGGAACGAGAGGCCGAGGAGCGCAAGCAGCCACAGGGCGGCCACCCGGGCGGCCCAGGCCGCCAGTTCGCGGGCGCTCGCCACGGCCCGGTGCCGCAGGGGCCGCAGGAATCCGGCCGCGACGAGCAGCGCGCCGACGAGCGTGACGGAGAGCGGGAGCACGGTCAGATCGGCGTTGGTCTCGCCGATCACACCGGCGTCGCCCTTGATGTCGACGGAGCCGCCGACCGCCATGACGACGACGGCCGCGACGACCTGGGGGAAGGCGTTGTCGGGCAGGTCGGCCGCGCCGGCCGCGAGCAGCCCGAGCGCGGCGACGACGGCCATGGCGAGCAGACCGGTCAGCACCGTCACCAGGGCCTCGACCCAGCCGTGGCGCGCACGCCGCGGCCCTGCGGGCGAATCGGGCGGTTTGTCCTGGCTCACGCTCTCACGCTAAGCAGCGCCGGGGCGGTCCGCCCGTCATGGGGGGCCGACCGCGTCGGCTTGCGGGCCCGCCGGGGCCCGGGCACACAATGGGCAGGCCGAGGACGTACCGGACTCGTCGCGCATTTCGCGCACGAAGGACGATCCGGACCGCCCCGCGCGCCGCCGCTCCCCACCGGGCTGCGGCGGGCACGCGGTCCCGCGGGAGCCCTCGGCCGAGTGCCCCGCACCCCCGCGGGACCCCAACGCCGGGAAGAAGAGCTCGTGAGCGTCGAACCTCCCCCGTCCGGCCGCCCCGCCGGCCCCCCGACCGGCCCCCTCTCCGGCCCCTCGCAGCCCGGCCCGCCGACGGGCCCGCCGAGCGGCGGCGGCCAGGGCGGTACGGGCCGGGGCGACGGAAGCGGGGGCGGTGGCCAAAGCGGGGGCGGCCACGACGAGACGATCGCGGTCGGTACGGGCGAAGGCGGCGGGCCGTCGGGCCCGGGGGGTACGGGTGGCCCGGGCGGCGGAGGCGGACCCTCCGGACCTGGCGGCGGCCCCGGCGACCGGGACTCCGGCAAGGGCCCGGGCGACGGCGCCACCCCCGGCAAGGACGGCGGCACCGACCGCCCCTGGTGGCGCTCGGCCCCCCGTATCGCCCTCACCACCGGCGTGATCGTGGCGGCCGTGGCGCTCATCCTCGTCTTCACCCGCCCCGACGGCTCGTCCGGCAAGAAGGGCGGGGGCAGCGAGGTCTTCCTCCAGGCGGCGGGCAAGGACGGCCCGGAGCCGTTCACCCCGTCGAGCGCGCGCCACAGCTCCCCGCCACCGTCCCCGCCGTCCCTGCCCAGCGCGTCGGCGCCGGCCTCGGCCAATGTGACGCGGGGCGTGGACGGTTCGGCGCCCGGCCTCTACGGCGGTACGCGGAACAAGGCGAGCTGCGACGTGGAGAAGCAGATCAGCGCACTGGGGGCGGAGCCGGCGAAGAACAAGGCGTTCGCGTCCGCCCTGGGCATCGGCCCCGACGCCGTGCCCACGTATCTGCGCTCCCTCACCCCCGTACAGCTCCGCGTCGACACCCGGGTGACCAACCATGGCTACCGAAACGGTTCCGCGAGCCCCTACCAGGCCGTTCTGCAGGCCGGTACGGCGGTGCTCGTGGACGACCGGGGTGTGCCGAGGGTGCGCTGTGCCTGCGGGAACCCGCTGGTGCCGCCGGTCGCCCAGCAGGGCACGCCCAAGCCGACGGGTGACCCGTGGCCCGCGTACCGGCCGTCGAACGTGGCCGTCGTCGCCCCCGCCACCCATGCGGTCGACACGTTCGTCATGTTCGACCCGGACCGCGACGAGTGGTTCTCGCGCCCCAAGGGCGACACGGGCGCGGGCGACAAGAAGACCCCGCCGCCGGGGAAGTCGGAGCCGTACGGCTCATCGCCCACCACCGGCGGGACCACGCGCTCCGAGCCCCCTTCCTCGCAGCCCCCGACGATGTCGGCGCCGCAGCCGGAGACCTCGACCCCGTACGCGCCGGTGACGAGCACCGCGCCCTCGGCAGCGGGCGGTTACTGACCGGGGACCCTCCTTCATAGGGCAGGTCGAGGGCGCCCGGCAATCCCCGTATCGAGTGCCGGCCCACTCCCGGGTGATTCGAACTACGGATCACGGGCGCCCAGACCAGCCGCCGCAACGTTTCACCTGGGGAGTCGAACTTTTTCTCGACGGCTCGGCCGTGACGTCGCGCTGATCAGCAGCGTTGTACGTACGTCAGGTTCCGCAACCGCCGTCCGAGGAGTCGCCATGGATGCCCGTACCCACGTCGTAGACGTTCATCTGGTGTTCGATCAGACGGACCTGGGGAGGCGGGCATGAGCAGCGAAGCGACGCCGTCGGCACCCCCGGTGCCGCCGCCCCCGCCCGCCGAGATCACGTTCGCGGGGCACTACGGGAAGAACCCGCTCGGCGGGGCCTCGTTCCGGCAGATGTGCGGGCGGCTGCCGTCCGTGCTGGGGCAGACCTGCCGGATGGCGTGGCGGATCGACCGGGGCTCGGTCCTCCTGCTGCTGGTCTGCCAGATCGTGATCGGGCTCGCGGCGGCGGTGCTGCTCGGCGCCACCTCCCGGGCCATGGCGCCGATCCTGGGCGAGGGCCGGGCGGCCGACCGCATCGACGCGGCGTTACCGGCGCTGGTGGTCATCGCCGTCGCGGTCGGCGTCGCGCGCCTGACGTCCGCGCTCGCGTCGTACGCGGAGGGCAGGATCACCCCGCCGCTGACGACGGCGGCCGACGCCGACATGGTCGAGGCGGTGTGCCGCGTGGAGGCGGCCGCGTACGGTGAGGAGGGGTTCGCGGACCGCCAGGAGGCGGCCGAAATGGGCGTGATGCGCACCAACTTGATGGTGCGCGACGCCCAGCAGTTCATGGCGGCGGTGATCCGCATGGCCGCCGCGGCGGGCGTCCTCACGGTGCTGCACCCGCTGATGCTCGCCCTGCTCGTGCTCGCCGTCCTGCCCGCGGGCGCGGGCGCCGTGATGTCGGCGCGGGTCGACTACGAGACGCACTACGCCAATGTGGGCGACCGCAATGTGCGCGGGATGATGCGCTGGTGGGCGACGACGCCCAAGCTCGCGGACGAGGTGCGGGCGAACGGCATGACCGGCTATCTGATGTTCTGGTACCGCTCCCTGTCCGAGCGCATCGACCGGCGCACCCTCGCGATGGCACCCCGGCTGCTGCGGATCGCGCTGGCCACCTCGGCGCTCGGCGGCGCCTTCCTCCTCGCGACCTGGGCCACCCTTGCCTGGCTGGCCGTAACCGGCCGGGTCGAGCTGGGCGTCGCGGCCACGGCGGTGGTCGCGGTGCAGAGCTCGCTGAGCGCCCTGTCGCAGGTCGTCGCCTACGGGGCGGCGATGTTCCACACCAGCCTGTACCTGGCGGACATGCGCACCTTCCTCGACTTCGCCGCCGAACGCGCCCCCAAGAGGGGCACGTTGACCGCGCCCGCGCGACCCGAGGAGATCCGCCTCGACGAGGTCGTCTACCAGTACCCCAACAAGGCGGCGCCCGCCGTGAACCGGGTCTCGCTCACCCTGCGCCGGGGCGAGGTCGTCGCGGTGGTCGGCGAGAACGGCTCGGGAAAGTCCACCCTCACCCGCCTGATCACCGGCCTCTATCTGCCCGACAAGGGCCGGGTGGCCTGGGACGGCGTCGACGTGGCGGCCGCCGACCCGGAGACGGTGTGGCGCCGCACCGGCCTGGTCCCGCAGTTCTTCGGCCAATGGCCGCTGGCCGTACGGGAGAACATCACCCTGGGCCAGCCGCGCACGCACCACGACGCCCCCGTCTGGGACGCCGTGGACGCGGTCGGAATGCGCACGGCGGTGGAGGAACTGCCGCACGGCCTCGACACCCTGCTGGCGCGCGAGCTGTGGGGCGGCAGCGAGCTCTCCGGCGGCCAGTGGCAGCGCATCGCCTGCTCCCGCGCGCTCTACCGCCGTCCACCGGTCCTGATCCTGGACGAGCCGACGTCGGAGATGGACGCGCGCGGCGAGCACCGGATGTTCACGGTCCTCAAGGACATGGCCCGCGACCGCATCACGATCGTGGTCACCCACCGCATCGAGAACACCCGCATGGCGGACCGGATCGTGGTGATGGAACACGGCCGCATCACCGAACAGGGAACGTACGAGGACCTGTTGCACTCGGGGGGCCTGTTCAGCGAGTTGCACGCGCTGTCGCAGGACCGGTAGACCACGAGGTCTGTGAACGACCTGACGGAGAGGGGCCGGCGT